>NZ_QUMC01000053.1:3754-7574 GCF_003481925.1 Butyricicoccus sp. OF10-2
GCTACCGCATGACGCACGAGGACGGCGCAGCGTTCATTTTCTCGAATGACGGCAAGCTGCAAACCATCTCTAATCCCGATGGTACGCAGGTAGCACAGCTTACCTACAACGGCGATGAACTGACCGAGATTGACGGCATTGCAGGCAGCTATACGCTGGCATGGTCGAACGGACATATTTCGTCCGTGACCGATAACGCAGGCCGCACCGTATCGTATGAGCATGACAACGATCTTCTGACCGGCGTTACCAATGCGGACGGTGATACGCTGCACTATACCTACGATGGCGACGGCTATCTGAACAGTGCTACCGACTTTGAAGGCGAAGTCTATATTAAGAACGAGTATGACGGCATAGGCCGTGTGGTAAAGCAGACATTTATCAATGCGGACATTCCCACTGTTTCTAACGTTTCCTATGACGATGAAGCGCGTGTTACGACCTGTGTAGATGCTAATGGGCTTGAAACGCGCTACTACTACGATAACCACCGCAACATTCAGAAAATCGGAACAGTTATCGACGGCACGGAATACACCACCGCCAACACCTATGACGGCGATTATCGCGCCAACTCTGCAAGCGACCGTCTGAACGGTGCAACCGCATACGAGTATGACAGCAATGGCAATGTGACGAAAGTTCGCTATGCGGACAATACCGCTATGACGCTGACTTATACGGTAGGCGGCGATATTGCGTCTATCACGGACGCGCTCGGCAATACGGAAACCTATACCTACTCCGGACACAGCTTGACCGAGTTCCGCGATAAGAACGGACATACCACTTCGTACACCTATAATGCACTCGGTCTGCCGATTACGGTTACGGACGCACTCGGCAATCAGACTACCTATGCGTATGACGATAAGGGACGGCAGCTTTCTGTCACTGACGCAGAAGGCGGCGTTACCAGCTTTGAATACGATGCCGTAGGCCGCATCGTTGCAGAGCATACCAAGGTGAGTGATACGGCTACCGCAACGACCAAGCATACCTACTCCAAGGCGGGCAAGCTGCTGAAAACCGTAGACGCGCTGGGCGGTGAAACCTCGTATGAGTACAATGCCAACGGCTTTACCACCTCGACCAAGGACGCGCTCGGCGGCACGGTAACGACCGAATACGGCACGAACGGCGAACCGCTCAAACGCACGGACGCGAACGGCAATGAAACCACCTATGAATATGACAAGGATACCGCACAGCTTGTATCGGTAACAGACGCAGAGGGCAACGAAACCCGCTACACCTACAACGACCGCGGCCTGCTTATCCAGACTACGGACGCAGAAGGTAATGCGACCACCTATGAATATGACGCACTCGACCGTGTAGCAAAGACGATTGACGCGCTGGACGGCGAAACGATCTATGCGTATGACAGCATGGGACGCACGGTTTCGGAAACCGACGCAGAAGGCAACAAGAAAACCTACACCTATGACGCGCTCGGACGAACCAAGACTGAAACCGACGGTGCAGGCAACAAGACAACCTATACCTATGACCCTGTTGGCAATCTGCTTGTCACAACGGACGCAAACGGCAATGAAACCAAGACCGAGTACAACGCCATCAATGCAGCGGTAAAGCAGATTGACGGCGAAGGCAACGAAACCACCTACACTTACGACAAGGTAGGACGGCTGCTGACCGAAACGGACGCACTCGGCGGCGTTACCGCGTACACCTACGACCTTGCGGGCAATCAGCTTAGTGTTACCGACCCCGAAGGCAATGTGACAAAGTATATCTATGACCTGCTGGGACGCGCCGTAGAGCAGATTAACGCAGACGGCAGCAAGACCCGCACGGTGTATGACGCGCTGGGACGCACGACAGAAAGCTATGACGAACTCGGCGGTAAGACTGCTACCACCTATGATGCGAACGGCAACCAACTCACCGTCACTGACCCGAAAGGCAACAAAACTTCGTATCAGTACAACCGCAAAGACCAGATTACTGTTATCACCTATGCGGACGGCGGCGAAACCCACTATACCTACAATGCGCTCGGAAATGTCAGCGAAGTAACCGACCAGAACGGCAATGCAACCAAGTACACCTATGACGCACTCGGCAGAACGCATACCGAAACCAACGCAGTAGGTGTTGTGACCGAATACGGCTACGACAAGGTAGGCAACACGGTTTCTGTCACCAAGGACGGAACAGTAATCGCAAAGAGCGAGTACGACGGTGCGTATCGTGTGATAAAAACGATTGACGGACTGGGTAATGCGGGAACAAAGCAATATGACGGCGTAGGCAATGTACTGGTTTCCACTGACCGTGAAGGCAATGCAACACAGTACACCTACGACAAAAACTATAACCTGCTCAAGACCACAGACGCAGAAGGCGGCGTGTCCTCGTCTGCTTATGACGCGCTGGGTCGTGTCGTTTCTGCAACCGATGAAAACGGCAATGCAACGACCTACACCTACGATAAGAACGGCAATGTACTGACCGAAACCGACGCACTTTCTGGTGTTGTTACCAACACTTACGACGCACGCGGCAGAGTAGCAGCAACCACGGACAAGCTGGGTGCAACGACTACCTACACCTATGACGCAGCCGGTAATCTCCGCAAGGAAACCGACGCGAATAATGCGTATGCCGTTTATCAGTATGATGCGAACAACAATCTCATTCAGTACACCAACCGCAACAACGAATGGGTGAAGTATGCGTATGACTGCATGAATCGGCAGGTCAAGGAAACCAACCAGCTTAACCATGCAACCGAGTACGAATACGACCTTGCAGGCAACCAGACGGCGGTGATCGACGGCAACAAGAACAAGGCCATATACACCTATGACGGCTTGAATCGTCTTGTTTCCAAGACCAACGCCGAAGGCGGTATGTTCGAGTACCGGTATGATTCGTTTGGCAACACCGCAGGCACGACGATGTACGGCGGCGGTGACGAGAAGGCCGCGACCACTTATGCCTATGATGCAGCGGGCAATCTGCTGACCGAAACCTCTCCGCTGGGCAGCGTGACTACCTACACGCATGACAAGGAAGGCAATGTGCTGACGCAGGTTGACGAAAACGGCAAGCAGACCGCGTACACCTACGACAAGTTGTATCGCATGGTTTCCCGCAAGGACGCGGATGGTACTGCGACCTTTGCCTATGACAAGGCGGGCAACATGACCTCGGCCAAGGATGGAAACGGCACGGTAGCATTTGCGTTCGACGCGCTTTCCCGCACCACCGCTGTCACAAATGAGGACGGCACGACCACGGCGTACACCTACGACGCGGCAAGCAACCGTCTGTCCATCACCTACCCCGACGGCAAGGCTGTTACGACCGCGTATGATAGTCTCGGCAATGTGAAGTCCCAGACCGACCATGACGGCACAGGCATTACCTACACGCGCGACGCGGAAGGACGCACAATCAAGGAAGGCCACAGCGACGGCAGCACGACCGAGTATGATTATAACGCCGCCGGTCTGCTGACGCTGCAAAAGGAAGTCACCAAGAGCAACAGCACACGCCGTCAGACTGCGTATACCTACGATGATGCGGGCAATATCGTAAGTGAAAACCGTTCCGGTGTAGACATTGACAAGAAGGACGAGTTGGTACGCTACTACTACGATAAGGCCAATCAGCTTATCCGCACCAATATCGAGGGCAAGAATACGAAGTATTCCTACGACCTCGCGGGCAATCTGCTTTCCGATGGTACGAACACTTACACCTACGATCTGCAAAACCGTCTGGTTAGCAAGACCGGCAAGGACGGTACGACCACTTATACCTATGACGCGGCGGGCAATCTGAT
>NZ_QUMC01000054.1:0-5800 GCF_003481925.1 Butyricicoccus sp. OF10-2
TTTCCGATGGTACGAACACTTACACCTACGATCTGCAAAACCGTCTGGTTAGCAAGACCGGCAAGGACGGTACGACCACTTATACCTATGACGCGGCGGGCAATCTGATTAAGAAGGCTGCACCGGACGGCACGACCGAGTATACCTACACGGCACAGAACAAGCTGAAAACCGGCAAGACAGAGGACGGTCAGAGCAGCACCTACACCTATAATGCGCTCAATGTACGCATTAAGAATGTACAGGTGCGCGACAACAAGAATGCCGCCCATGCAAACTCCGACTTGAAGGACGGTTCGCACGGCACCGATTATCTGGACTTCTTGAAGGATGGACGCTTTTTCTGGCAGCGCACATGGGAAACCGAGGTAGGCACGACCTTCCAGAGCAATTTTGAAACCGTAACAAAGAACTATGTTGTGGACTATCTTTCCATTGCCAATCGTGATATACTCGTCACAGAGGACGGCAGCTTCACGCAGCGGTATGTGTACGATGAGGACGGCACCCGTATCTCGGCAGAGTACGGCTATGCAGCCGGTACAAAGCGCGGTGAGGGCGGCGAAAACCTGCAAAGTGACTTTGCGGCAAATGATGTGCGCAAGGTATGGTATCGCACCAGTCATCTCGGCAGCACGCTGTTTGCCGTAGACGAAACCGGCAAGGTCATCTCTCACACGATCTATGACCCGTGGGGCAATCCGCTGACCAAAACCTACACGGACACGAATTTCAGCGGCATTGACAACGCCAACAATTTCACCGGCTACACTTGGGACGAAGTGCTTGACCTGTATTTCGCGCAGAATCGTTTCTACGACCCTGCCGACCACCGGTTCACACAGGAAGACCCTATCAAGGACGGCGAGAATTGGTATGGGTATTGCGGGAATAATGTGGTTAATTATTCTGATTGGGCTGGACTTGCATCATCGAATACGCGATATGTTGCTACTGATAATGTCTATATGCGTAGTGGCGCAGGCACATCATATAATGTCCTCGCGACATTGCAATATAATACTGCTGTTACATATTTAAACGAGAAGAAAAACAATAACAATTATAATTGGGCCAAAGTTCAATATGAAGGTAAAACAGGTTGGATTGCAGATAAGTATCTAAAAACAAGCAAACGCCCCAGCATATCTGCTACAATTGATTCGGTAGCTCAAAAATTTGGTTTTGAATACTCGTATGGTGGACAATATTTTTATTCATCTGAATATGGTTGGCAGCGGACATTTGGCTATATGGACCTTTTTGACAAGTATATGAATATTGTTCCGGGTATCAATATTAATTTCTTGTCCTGTATATTCCAATATAACAACAAAACATGGCGTGTGGAATGTTGGAAGGGCGAATACGGTCCTACTGCTGGCGGCGAAGTTGGTTTATATGTTTTGGATGGCACGATGTCGCTTAGTCAATATTTTCAAAAGATGCGATGCGATGGTGCAGTATTTACCGGAACAGAAGCATTTGATAGATTATTTTCTATGATAAAAAATACTGAACCGTTATCTAAAAATGTTGCATGGTACCGAGCAGCGTATTCCAGTGAATACATTGGCATGAGCATTGCATTTAGAGAAGTGGTACAAAAGAAAAACGGCGGTGATTCGTATACTACCAATGCTTTTGCTTCTCGTTCTTCGTCGGGGCATTGGTGGCTAACAGTCTTCAAACTTAATTCTGCCAAGAAAGAAAATATTATTATGGATGTTACACTAACATTCCCCAATAGTACAATGCGTAGTGCTTACGATGAGAAACTTTATTGGAAAAGTAAGTATGGCGGATATAAAATTATGAATCGTAAGTCGAATAACAAAGTGGAATCTTTTTCGTGGAGGTGAATTTATTCTTGAAGAAGGTGCTTTTATTGCTGTTATCTACTTTAGTAGGAATATTATCGGGATGTTCTGCCGGTAAACTATCGGTTCCTTCGGGAATATTGGCAACTGACCAAACCGTGGCCGATGAGTATATGACGGATAATTCCTTCTTGACTGCAAGATATGGTTCAGATTACACAGTCACATTTGTTGGCGGAAGCGGTGAGGGTGAAGTCAATCAATCAGGTAAATTAGGTATTATGTCGTTTCAATACATGATAAATGATACGGATTTATATGATGTAGAGGTTGTCAAAGAAAAACATGACGCATGGAAAGTGAAAGGTTTACTTTTAGAATCCACAACTTATTCGTGCGATGAATTAAGTTTTTCGTTCTCTCTGTGTTCAACAGAAAACTATTATGAAGCTAATGGAAACCTCAACATAAATGATACTTCTATACCCGTAATAGTGAGTGTTAATTGTAGCCTTATGACAGTTGAAAATGCTGAATTACGGCAACAATATGAAAGGCATGGGAACAATTTTCTGTTACTGATGTAGAGAATATGAGTTCGGCAGAGCGTCAACAATGGGATGATCGTGAAAAGGCTTGCACGATGTTTACCTGTTCGGTTGAACCACAATTTGATTCGTTTACAGCCGTCATAAATTCTGATTATGCAGACTTTTTTGATAATACCGTAAACACATTACATTTTCACGAAATTGAACCATAATATTCGACTTTTTAAGCAAACAGCCACCGGAGAATTTTCTCCGGTGGCTGTTCTTTTACTCCAATCCGCTCGTCACCTGCGCGACAATCTTCCTATGCTTTTCGTTCAGAACCGTGCCGTCCAAAAGCTGCTGCACGAAATCCCGACCTTTCATTTTCTCAATCTCCTGCAGCATTTTGATGGACTTTGCGCTTGCTATCAAAGAACTATAAAAAACTCAGCCAATGCTTGCATTGGCTGAGTAGGTGTTTGTTTTTTCAATTATTCCTAGACTTCGGCATTAAGGTCATTTCCATGGCAGTGGGATTTTCGGAACGGAAGTCTGATTTAGAGAAGTTAACTGGATTGATCTGATATTCCTGCCCGTTGATCAGTGCATGGGAATTGTTTCTCTCGATAAACGTACCAAGCACTCGGAATACTCCCGTTTCTCCAGAAAGAGCGCGTTCGTATGTGCTCTTTGGCATTTTTATAGTAATCTCGCCTTCAGGCTTGGAAACGTAATAAGTCATTGCACATACTCTCGTTTCCTTATTCAGACGTTCATCTTTGACCAGAATCTGAATGGGATATCCTGCAAGCACAGACTTTTGATCGGTTTGAGAGCAGTAGGTATAGTAACTTACTGTCTTGGTCACGATTTCCTCACCGCAGGTGTCCAACAGGTTCTGATAGTCTGCGCTATACTTTCCGTAAGACGGATAATAAATATAATGAGGATCATACGCTGACAGAACGACGCTCTTAATTCCCTCATCACCTGCCGCACGATAATCAATATCACTGGGGCCGATTTTATCGCTGGTGGAGGGCGTTGTCGGCGCCGTGGGTTCCGTAGGCGTTACGGGATTTGTCGGCTCAGTCGGTGTCGTGGGTTTCGTGGTATTACCCGCGTTATCCTCTTCACCGTAACCTACAGTCGTCAGAATGTCGACTCGATTGGTTGCGAGATCGAACTTGACGCCGATGTTCATATCCTTACAAAGATCACGCAGCTTGTAATAGTTGTTATCGGAGATGTTGTATCCTGTGTAATCAGCCTTATTTCCATCCTTAAATACGGATGCCTTCGATTCCTTGGCAGTTTTCACTGCGCTAGAAGGAAGCGCCATTTCGCCGCCAACAACGGTGTATGCCTTGTTGGTCGTGAGATCGATCCGCTTATTCGTCTCATTCCAAGACACTTCAAACTGTTTTGTGCTTCCGTTGACCATCGCCGCAACATCCCTGAGTTTAAAGTAATTGTTATTGTTAATCATGTAAGCGGCGCCGTTAACCTTTGTGCCGTCTACATAGATTGTATTCTTGGTCGGGGTTGCGTTCACCGCGCCAGCACTCGTGAGAAGCGCAGCGCTAACAACGCCAATCATAAACATAGTGCGTTTGTTCATATTCTTTGGTCCTTTCTTTTCACGAATGAATCATCTTCGACTCCCTCAAGCTCCAATGATCCATATAAGGTGGGTTTGCTGTAATTACCTATACGTCCTTGTGACTGCCGATGTATACGCTGTAGCTCGCGCCATCCCATGCAACAGCCTGATCGAGTGCATTTGCAACGGCACGAACCGGCAGATAGGTCGTGCCCTTGTAAAGCAGCACGTCAACCGTCTTGCCGTTGACGTCGGTCGGAACAATCGGCTTGTCGTTCACATAGACCTTAACCCCGGTTTCAACAGCCAGCTTTTCCATTCGACGTTTCGCATTATACTCGCCCGAGGCCTTGCCGCCCAGAATGGACGACTGCGAGTTGGCGATAGCTTTCAGCTTGGAAAGTGCGATTTCCGGTGCAGGAGCCAGATTGCTAAGGGTATTATTCTGATGTCCATCCGTATTGTAGCTGCTAAATGTTACCCGATATTCCTTTGCAGAGTAATGCAGTTTGCCGAATTCTTTCCAATCGTTTTCTGTATCAATTACTTCACCAGTGAACAAGTCCGTATCCCATACTCTTACCGACTCATAATTCCAATCTTCATAGTGCCAGATGCCTTTCGTCTGCCACTGACCATTCACTACAGTCTCTATCCGCTCCATTGAATATGCTTTATTATTTCCTGCTAAATCACCATTGCTCATCCATACTAAATAATACTTTCCGTTTTGAGAAGCTATGGGCAGCACTCGCGGGAAATTACGAGAATCATTCTGTGTAAAGATAAACGGCACTTCATCTTCTACCAGTTTTACCGCAGAAGACCCATTCCACGAGTAAACCATATATTTGCTGGATGCATTTGTGCCATGCTTATCCCACTGATCAGCCGGAATCTTATCCTTCGTATTGCAAACACAAAGCAGTTCTTCGTTTCCGTCCCCATCAAAATCGATGAGCATCGCCGTCACCAGACCGCTGACGATACTGCCGCTGACAGCGCGCTTGCCGTACTTACTCTGCAGCTGCTCGATCACCGAAACATACGCTTTCGCACGGTTTACCGCATTCTGATCCACCTTATGCTCACCGAGATACGCACTGGACGTCGTTCCGTCCCACGCAATCGGCACATTGAGCGCCGCAGATACCGCGCGAATCGGCAGATAAGTCGTACCATTATACAGCATTGGCTCTACCGAATTGCCATTTGCGTCACCCGGATTGAGCTTCTGGTCATCCACATAAACCGTAACACCACGCTCTACGGTAATGTTCTTCTGTGTCAGCGCGGACGCAAACGGCATACTCATCACCAGTGCTGCACCCAGCAGGCTAGCAGTCAGCCGCTTGCCGAATATTTTCATCGTTTGATTTTCATGCTCGTTCATACTTTTTCTCCCCTTTTATATTTTGAATGCTAATGGAAACCATGATAACCTGATTATACCACAGTTTCCGACTATTTACTATTCTCATTGCATTCAATACATGGATAGGATATAATGAATTTACATTGACACGAAACAAGATAAGGGGTATGAAAATGAAAAAAAGACTTATTGATGAATCAGCTGTTTTAAGGTCTTTAATAACCTGCTTTTTTTCCTGAAATTCAGGCATAACCTGCCGGATCATGGAGGCTGCCAGTTCCAGTTTAGATTCTTTTTTCTGCCACATACGATAGCCAGGAGGACCGGAAAGGAAATATTATGTTACAAAAATTATATGTTTTTTTTCAGGAAAGAAACCGTTTTGTCAATTGCAGTGATCCTGGCGCTTCTTTCTATGTTCTGGGTCAGACCGGATAAGGCTTATTTTACTTATATCGATTTCAGGACT
>NZ_QUMC01000055.1:0-2968 GCF_003481925.1 Butyricicoccus sp. OF10-2
GCAAGCTATCTTTCGAGGTTACCTAACATTTAAGGTCAAGCCCTCGGCCTATTAGTATCAGTCCGCTCCATACATTACTGCACTTCCACTCCTGACCTATCAACCTTGTAGTCTACAAGGGGCCTTACTCCCGAGGATGGGAACACTTATCTCGAGGGGAGTTTCACGCTTAGATGCCTTCAGCGTTTATCTCGTCCGTACTTAGCTACCCAGCTATGCCCTTGGCAGAACAACTGGTGCACCAGCGGTACGTCCATCCCGGTCCTCTCGTACTAAGGACAGCTCCTCTCAATATTCCTACGCCCGCAACAGATAGGGACCGAACTGTCTCACGACGTTCTGAACCCAGCTCGCGTACCGCTTTAATTGGCGAACAGCCAAACCCTTGGGACCGAATTCAGCCCCAGGATGCGATGAGCCGACATCGAGGTGCCAAACCTCCCCGTCGATGTGGACTCTTGGGGGAGATCAGCCTGTTATCCCCAGGGTAGCTTTTATCCGTTGAGCGACGGCATTTCCATTCACATACCGCCGGATCACTAACTCCAACTTTCGTTACTGCTCGAACCGTCATTCTCGCAGTTAGGCTCGTTTATGCGTTTACACTCAGTGCACGATTTCCATCCGTGCTGAACGAACCTTTGAGCGCCTCCGTTACTCTTTTGGAGGCGACCGCCCCAGTCAAACTGCCCACCTGACAGTGTCCCCCGACCAGATTCATGGTCGCAGGTTAGAATCCCAATATCCCAAGAGTGGTATCCCAAGGTTGACTCCATAAACGCTGGCGCGCTTACTTCCAAGTCTCCCACCTATCCTGTACATGGAATACCGAGATCCAATATCAAGCTACAGTGAAGCTCCATGGGGTCTTTCCGTCTAGTTGCGGGAAACCGGCATCTTCACCGGTACTACAATTTCGCCGGGCGGGCTGTTGAGACAGTGCCCAAATCGTTACGCCATTCGTGCGGGTCAGAACTTACCTGACAAGGAATTTCGCTACCTTAGGACCGTTATAGTTACGGCCGCCGTTTACTGGGGCTTAAGTTCGCACCTTCGCTTGCGCTAAGCACTCCCCTTAACCTTCCAGCACCGGGCAGGCGTCACCCCCTATACGTCATCTTTCGATTTAGCAGAGAGCTGTGTTTTTGCTAAACAGTCGCTTGGGCCTTTTCACTGCGGCCTGCTCTCGCAGGCGCCCCTTATCCCGAAGTTACGGGGCCAATTTGCCGAGTTCCTTAACAACCCTTCTCCCGTTGGCCTTAGAATACTCATCCCATCTACCTGTGTCGGTTTGCGGTACGGGCACCTTAGTATACACTAGAGCTTTTCTCGTCTCTCTCGCCAGTTACTTCCCTACTATATTTCGGTCCCTTACGCCCGGGGCAACCATCGCCCGGGATAACCTTAAAGAAAGCGTCCCTCTAGCTTAAATGTTCGGTGGTTACGGAATTTCTACCGTATGTGCATCGCCTACGCCTTTCGGCCTGAGCTTAGCTCCCGACTAACCTTGGGCGGACGAACCTTCCCCAAGAAACCTTAGATTTTCGGCCATTATGATTCTCACATAATTCTCGCTACTTATTCCGGCATTCTCACTCGTATGCAGTCCACCAGTGCTTCCGCTCTGACTTCACCCCGCATACGACGCTCCCCTACCCAATGCATTACTGCAATGCCTAAGCTTCGGTTGAACACTTAGCCCCGTTACATTTTCTGCGCAAAACCACTCGACCAGTGAGCTATTACGCACTCTTTGAATGAGTGGCTGCTTCTAAGCCAACATCCTGGTTGTCTTCGCAGTTTCACATCATTTTCCACTTAGTGTTCATTTGGGACCTTAGCTGTAGATCTGGGCTGTTTCCCTTTTGACTATGAGACTTATCTCACACAGTCTGACTGCTATTCATCAATTATCCGGCATTCAGAGTTTGATAGGCTTTGGTAACCTCGCGGCCCCTAGACCATTCAGTGCTTTACCTCCGGTAATCTAAAATAACGCTAGCCCTAAAGCTATTTCGGGGAGAACCAGCTATCTCCGAGTTCGATTGGAATTTCTCCGCTATCCACAAGTCATCCCCGGCTTTTTCAACAGACGTGGGTGCGGCCCTCCACGGTGTCTTACCACCGCTTCAGCCTGCTCATGGATAGGTCACCCGGTTTCGGGTCTAATACCTGCAACTTCATACGCCCTTTTCAGACTCGCTCTCGCTGCGGCTCCGGAACTCCAGTTCCTTAACCTCGCTGCAAATATTAACTCGCCGGACCGTTCTACAAAAAGTACCCGATCACACTTTAACGTGCTCTCGGTGCTTGTAGGCACAAGGTTTCAGGTTCTTTTTCACTCCCCTCCCGGGGTACTTTTCACCTTTCCCTCACGGTACTGCTCCACTATCGGTCACTGAGTAGTATTTAGGCTTGGAGGATGGTCCCCCCATCTTCCCAGCGGGTTTCACGTGTCCGCTGGTACTCTGGATACTGCTAGCACTCAATCCTTTTCACTTACGGGGCTATCACCCTGTATCGCTGCTCTTCCCAAAGCATTCAGTTAAAGATTAAAGCTACATATTGCAGTCCTAACCCCGGAAATATTGCTACCTCCGGTTTGGCCTCTTCCGCGTTCGCTCGCCACTACTAGCGGAATCTCGGTTGATTTCTCTTCCTCGCCCTACTTAGATGTTTCAGTTCAGGCGGTTCCCCACCATGACCTATGTATTCAGTCATGGTTGATGGAGTATTGCTCCATCGGGTTTCCCCATTCGGAAATCCACGGATCAAAGCCCATTTGCGGCTCCCCGTAGCTTATCGCAGCTTGTCGCGTCCTTCGTCGGCTCTCAGTGCCAAGGCATTCCCCTTGCGCCCTTTACAGCTTGACCAGCTGTAAAATCCATTTACATGGATTGTAGCGGATAAACTTTCGTTTATCTCAATTATTAGAGTAATCTCGGTTAAATTTAGCTATTTTGTAGTA
>NZ_QUMC01000056.1:0-4831 GCF_003481925.1 Butyricicoccus sp. OF10-2
ATAGACTTCAAAAGATTTCTCTCTGCGCTCGCCGCCGCGAGAATGGTGAGGGGGTGCTGCGGCTGTGGGTAACTGCCGCAAGGGAGTTATCCATCAACCGCAGCAGGGGAGAGGAAAGACGCGGGCGGCGCGGATTTCGTTCCTCTCCCCCTTAACGCGCCGCTGTACATCTGTTCTGTACAGGTGCGTTTCGGAATTTATTTGTCCGAATTGTCGGGAAAACCAAAATATTTTTACGGAAAGTGGTCAATTATTTGACCACTTTTGCTTTGCCGAAACTGCCGATTTAGGACTATGCAACAAATGTTCGATTGCAAAGTGTTACGAGGACAAGAATATTGCATTTTTGCAACTTTTCTGTGTACCAAAGTTTAATTATGAATCAAATGTGAACAATTCCTGCCCCGATTGACTTTGTTTCGTATATACGGTATGATAGAATCCCAATCAAAGATGAAAGCCTAAACTCCATACTTATCTTAGCTTTCTTTAATTTTGGTTTCGGTGATACATGGCTTGTCAGCAAATATGCATAGTAACGCAATGCACAGACAGGCCGAATAGCAAAAAGCAGGAGGTTAATTGGACTTTGACAACTGAATAAAGCTCCATCTGTAACGAATTTTCCGTGTCGGGCAACCGACAAGCCGCTTCGATAAAACAGCCGGTCAGCTACCGGCGTGGCGAGAACAGCGGAAAAGGATACTCCCCACCGGCGGAATAAGATTCGGGTGAGAGGTGTCGTAAGTCAATCGGCAAGTGTAAGAATACGAGCGCAGAATGCTACCTGCGGCAGAATGGAGTGTAAATATGTCGCTTACAATCTTATGATTGATATGATATAATAATAGCGTTGTTGGCTGTGCCATCACCGTTACAAACACAAGGAGTAAACGATGATTACAGCAATACAGAAACCAAAAAGAAAGTATGGAGAGGGCAGTATATACCAGCGAAAAGACGGCCGCTGGGTAGCAAAGTATAAGAGCGTGAATATGCTCAAACCGTGTGTTGTGTACGCTAAGAGCGAATCCGAAGCAAAGCGCAAGCTGCGCGAACTCAAAAAGGACGCTGCAAAAGGTCTTGTCAAAAGCACAAGCAGGCGGTTCGGTGATTACGCCGACCAGTGGTTATACACTTTCAAGCTGCACTCGGTTGAGGACAGCAGCTTCGACAAATACGAAAGTGCTTATTTGACGCATATTAAGCCTGCGTTTGGCAAAATGCAGCTTGCGTCTATTCACAGTGAGCAGTTGCAAAAACTGCTTGTTGAAAAGAGTCAGACGCTTTCGCTCACTGTTGTCAAAATCATTTATATCATTCTTTCCGAAATTTTTTCTTATGCTCATTCTGAGGGCGATCTCTCACGGAATCCTATGCACAATGTCAAGATGCCGAAGAAAGCGACCTTTAAACCGGAACGCGAAATTGTTGCGCTGGAAAGCGACGAAGTGCGGGCAGTCGAACGGATTGCAGAAATGAAAAATAAAAATGGTAGACCCTGTATCATGCAGGCACACGCATTGGTCTTTCTGGTGCATACCGGTTTGCGGTGCGGTGAGTTTTTAGCACTCAAATGGTCTGACATTGATTTTGAAAGCAGAATTGTTACGGTGAACAAAAATCTGTCGATGGTCTACGACCGCGACAAGGACGGCGTGCGTATCAAGCATAAGAAAGCACGGATTAAGTGTACCAAAACGGCAAGCGGCAACCGCATTGTGCCGTTGAACACAAAAGCGATTGCCGCTTTGAACAGTCTGAAAGCTGTCTATCGTGAAATGGATATTGTCAGCGATTCCGTTGCGGTAACGCGCAAGGGTACAACACTGAGCAGCGACCAGCTTCGCCGTGTTCTGCGTCGCGTATTGGCGTATGCCGGTATCGACAAGCCGTTCACACTTCACCAGCTTCGTCACACCTTTGCTACACAGGCACTTAACGCCGGTATTCCGATTACCGTAGTAAGCAAGTGGCTCGGACACGCGAATATATCTGTTACTTATAACACCTATATTCATGTGTTGGAATCCGCAGAAGCTGCAGCAGTAGAGCTTCTTGAAGCCATTTGAAAAATCTAAAATCCGTTTGGTTTCATTTTGGTGTCACGACCAAATCAAAAGGTTGAAATCGGTAGATATACTGTGGATATTTCGGAAAGTGTTAAGAAAACTGTAGTTTCGCCGACAGCCGACGGTTCGGTGCTGTTTTTTGTTTTCTATGCTACTTGCGTGTTGTATGCAGATAGGCTATAATGTATAATGATTTCGTATATATAAGGAGCAATGCTATGAAACGCTATCTTGCAGCGGCGATGCTGCTGCTTGCGCTGTCCGGCTGCGGCTCAAGCGGCAGCAGTGCACAGCTTTACACTACCACCGAGGACTTTTTTGCGATGGACACCTATATGTCGGTCGATGTGTCGAGCGAAAAGAGCGAAAGCGCGGCAGAGGACATGGCGATTAAGATCGAGCAGCGCGTCAACCAGCTGGACGCGGCGCTCTCGCGCACGCAGCAGGCGGGCGATCTCTACAAGCTGAATCACGCGAACGGTCAGCCGACCGAGGTGAGCGATGACACATACACCGCGCTTGAGAAAGCACTCGAGTACGCCGAGATGACAAACGGTACGTTTGACCCGACGATGGCGCCGCTGACCGACCTCTGGGGCATCGGCACGGACAACGCGCGTGTGCCCGCGCAGAGCGAGATTGATGAAGCGCTGACGCATGTCGGCTATCAGAACGTCAAGCTGCTCGGCAGCAATCAGGTGCAGCTGCTGAACGGCGCACAGGTCGATCTGGGCGGTATCGGCAAGGGCTACGCAGGCGACATCGTGCACGAAATGGTGGAGAGCGACACCTCGGATCAGTGGCACGTTCTGGCGCGGCTGAGCGGCAATGTCGAGATGTACGGCGGCAAAACCGCAGACAGCGGCACGGACAACTGGAACATCGGCATTGCCGATCCGGATGACAACACGGACTCGATTGCGGTGGTGTCGCTGCGTGACGGCTCGGTTGTTACCTCGGGCGATTACGAGCGCTTTTTTGAGCAGGACGGCAAACGCTACCACCACATTTTTGACCCCGCAACAGGGTATCCGGCGGACAGCGGCCTGCGCGGCGTGACGGTCATCGACTCGTGCTCGACCAAGGCGGATGCGCTGACAACGGCGCTGTTCGTCATGGGTCTGGATAAGGGCATGAAATTCTGCGAGGAAAACAAGATTGCAGCGGTGTTCATTACCTCGGACAAGCAGGTGTACACCACATCCAAGACAGGGGACTACGCGTTTGAGTTCCTCGGCGAGAAAAAAGGATACAACTATGCGGAATAAGCTGAAATTCGGTGATTTCGTTATCATTGGCGTGGTTCTGGTGATGGCAGGCGCACTGGCGGCAGCGCTGGCGTTCCACAGCTCCGGTGACAAGCTGTACGCCGAGGTCTGGCAGAACGATACGCTCATCGAGCGGGTGCAGCTGACCGATGCGACCGACCGCACGATCAAACTGGACGGCAACACCATTGTGCTCTCGGGCAAAACGGCGAAAATAGCGGACGCGGACTGTCGGGATCAGGTGTGCGTGCGAACCGGTATACTTACCCATGCCGGACAGGCGGCGGTCTGTCTGCCGCACCGCGTGGTGCTCAAGCTGGTCGGCGTGAATGACAGCGGCATTGACGCTGTGGTATCGTAAGGGGTGCAGCACATGAAAAATGCAAAACGATTGACACTCTGCGGCATGCTGGCAGCGGTGGCTGTCGTGCTCTCGCTCGTCGAGCGCATGTTCCCGCTGGATGCCATCGTGCCCGTGCCCGGCGTCAAATTAGGACTGGCGAACGTGGTGACGCTGTTTGCGCTCACGCGGCTGAGCGCGAGAGACGCATTCGCCATCGTGGTAACGCGTGTTGCCATTTCCTCGCTGCTGATGGGCAGCGTGTCGGCGTTCCTGTTCTCGCTGTTCGGCGGTCTGCTGTCGCTCATCGTGATGGGGATCCTACTCAAAGCCGAGGCAGATTCTGCTCGCTGTTCGGCGTGAGCGTGGGCGGCGCCGCGGCGCATAATATCGGGCAGATGGCAGCGGCTGTGATCTGGCTGAAAAACTGGGCTGTGATCGCATATTTGCCGTTCCTGCTCGTGATGAGTGTGCCGCTCGGACTGGTGACAGGACTGACCTGCTCGGTCGTATTACATCACCTTAAAAAAATTGATTTCGGTGCATAAATTTGAAAAAGCAGCCTCATACTAACGGAAACAGATTAGGAGGGACTGCTATGAAAAAGCTGATCGCCCTGCTGGCGGCGCTGACGATGCTGTTCGTCTGCGGCTGCGGCAGCAACAGCAAGGATAACGGCAAAGACAACGGCAATGGCACCAACAACGCGGTGGATAACAACACTGTTGATGAGCGGCACGACACCAACACGAATACCGTCGGTGATGATGTTCGCAACGGCGTGGACGATGCAGGCAACGCCGTCGGAGACGCGATGGATGAGGCAGGCAACGCCATCCGCGACGGCGCAGACGCCGTGACCGGAGATAACAATAACGCGGCGAAGCAGCCGAATACGGCGAACGGTACGAATGCTCCGGCGGAGAATCCGTAAAAACAGAAACGGCATGGCGTAAGCTGTGCCGTTTTTCTTTGTTTCTTCTGCACCGACTCACTGGGGCACACGAGTTGCGTCAGCGGGTTCGCCCTGTCCGGGCGGGAGTTTTTCAGCACCGGCTGAGCGGGGTACTTGAACCGCGCAGCGGTTCACCCCTAACGGGCGGCAGTTTTTTCGCTGAACCTCAGCAGGGGGGATTCGCCGTCTGTCGACG
>NZ_QUMC01000057.1:0-4186 GCF_003481925.1 Butyricicoccus sp. OF10-2
GTAAAAAACTCTCGAAATTTCAGGTTCGCACTACAACCTTCGTTCTTTTGAACAAAAGTTTAAGCACATCGTTGTTTAATTTACAAGGTACAATCTGCTGTTTTCAAAGAGTTTTCACAACTTTTCGTTGTTCTTAACCGCTCATCAACAGCTTATTTAGTATATCAAAACCAGAAGCGTTTGTCAAGAACTTTTTTCAAATTCTTTTTCAGAACCTCAATCGGTTCTAAACCAAACTTTTCGGTTTTGCGCTTGTCTCTCAGAGACAGCTTTAATAGAATACCAAATCCGACAGCGAATGTCAAGTACTTTTTTATTTATTTTTGTGCCACACAATGCCTGTATTATAATAGTATACCTGCCTTTCTCCGTCGCGCGCCCTGTAAGCCGCATCTAACCTTGACATTTCCCCCAATTTAGTGTATAATTCCGCTCTTGTGGGAACTTTTTTACAAGGAGAACGGTTTATGAAAAAAGTTGGTTCACTGATCAGACAGCTGCTGCCACGGTGTGATGTGCCGCTGCGCCAAAACACAAGGGCGCAAAAGCTGCTCCTGCTGCTACTGACACCGCTTACCGCGTTTTGGCTGATGCAGCTTGTGCTCGGCTCTCCGCCGTGGAATATGAGCGCAGGCGTGGCGCTGGCTAACTGGCTATGCCTCAGCGCACTCTACTGGATCGGCTGTGCGATTATCGGCTATCCGGCGGTCTGCTGCGTGCTGCTGCACATTCTGGCCGGTATGTGGGGCGCTGCGAATTACTTCGTTTCTGTCTTCCGCGGCACACCTATTCTGCCGTGGGACTTTAAGGCACTCGGTACCGCTGTAGCCGTTGCAGGCAGTTACAGCCTGTCTATGACCTGGCAAATCGCCATCTGCATTATGCTGGTCACGCTGCTTGCGTGGGCGCTGCGTCCTTATTATAAGATGGGGCATTTTCGGCTGCGCAAAGGCGATCTGCTGCGACGCGGTTCCGTGCTGATTGCCGGTCTGCTGTGTCTCATCCCAATCGCCCACCCGCAAATACTGGGCATGTTCGGCGTAGAGACCGACGTGTGGGATCAGCTCGGTGCGTACCAGACCGGCGGTGCCGCTGCAGAATTTCTGCGAAACACCGAATTTATGGAAGTGGAAAAACCGGATGATACCACGCCAGAACGCGTCAACGCCATTGTATATGGTGCAGAGGATGACCCGACACCGAATGTCGGCGTTGATCACCCGAATATTGTTGCCATTATGAATGAATCATGGGCGGACTTTGAGGACTTCGGCAATCTGACGCTTACGGAAAGCCCAATGAATTACATCAGCAGTGTGTCGAATGCAATCCATGGTCACGCCTACACCTCGGTATTCGGCGCGGGCACAAGCACGAGCGAGTTTGAGTTCCTGACCGGTAATTCGATGAACTTCCTGCCGTCGGGCAGTATCCCGTATCAGCAGTACATCCTCGGTCCGACGGATTCGCTGGCTACGCTGCTCAAGGGCTACGGCTACGAAACGCGTGCGTTCCATCCGGGTGAGCAGACCTCGTGGCAGCGTAATATCGCGTATCCGCGTCTGGGCTTCGACTCATTCAAGTGCGGCGAGGACATGGACGTACCGCAGACCGAGGAGCACGGCTACGTCAGCGACGATTCCGACTTCGAGCAGATTATTTGGGAGTTTGAGCATAAGGACGAAAGCACACCGCTGTTTCTGTTTAATGTGACGATTCAAAACCACGGAAGCTACACGGTTGAGGATTACCCCGCTGAGGTGCAGGTCGTCGATGAGCCGGGCGTGTACCCCAAGGCAGAGCAGTATCTGACGCTCGCCAACAAGACCGATGAGGCCTTCAAAAAGCTGATCGACTACTTCTCGTCACAGACTGAGCCGACCATTCTCGTTATGTTCGGCGATCATCAGCCGTCTGTCGAGCAGGAATTTCTCGATAAGGCGTACGGCGTCACCCAGGACGAAATGACCATGGCACAGTATATGGATAAGTTTAAGGTGCCGTTCATCATCTGGGCCAATTACCCGCTGACCGGCGATTCGACAAAGATCACCAGCCTGAACTTTCTCGCGCAGTATGTGCTGCGCAACACAGGCATTGAAACCAGTGCCTACGGAAAATACCTGTGGAATCTGCAGAAAACCATTCCGGCGATGACCTTTGCCGGCTATTTCGATAGTGAAGGCAACGCATACAGCCATCTGGATACCACAAAATTTACCCCGCTGATTGAAGATTACGAGCGCGTACAATATAACAACCTGTTCGGCGGCGACGAACGCCAGGCAGAACTGTTTGCCTCTCCAGCAAGTACAACTTCAAGCGACGCCGCAAACGCAACCAGTGGCAATTAAACAGAAGCGACTGCTATTGAACAGCACCCCATTTGTTAGACAGTATGATATGCTATCTAACAGATGGGGTGATTTATTATATCAAGAGGAAAACCGAACAAACGATACACGCCGGAGTTTAAGAAGCTGGTCGTGGAAACCATGATGGAAGAAAGGTTGAGTTACTGCGAAACAGCGAGACGATTTGAAGTAAGCAGTGCCACTCAGGTCAGAAACTGGAAGCGTATTTATCTATCAGAAGGGTCAGAGGCATTGGCCATCGAACGACGCCAGCACAAAACGCTAGTAGTTCAGAAACTAAGGCAAAAATATTCTCTAAATCTTCTGCTTTCCATCGCTCAACTGCCCCGTGCAACGTTCTATTATCACTTGAAACAAATGCGGAAAACAGACAAATATACATCCGCTAAGGAAGAAATCACAACGATTTACCACGAAAACAGGGGCCGATACGGCTACCGGCGGATTACGACAGTGCTGCGCAGCCGAGGGTTCCTTGTGAATCATAAAACCGTTCAGCGACTTATGAAGGAGTTAGGGCTGATTTGCCGCGTCCGAATGAAGAAATACCGTTCTTATGAGGGAAATGTGGGTAAAGTTGCACCAAATCTGTTAAATTGGGATTTCCATGCAGACAAGTCCAATCAGAAGTGGGTCACGGATGTGACGGAGTTCAACTTGTTTGGGGAGAAACTCTATCTGTCCCCGATTCTCGATCTGCACAGCAGCAATCTGGTCAGCTATACCATATCGGAGCGTCCCGTGCTCAGCATGGTGACAACCATGCTGAACGAGGCATTTGCAAAAATGCCGGACGGAACAAACCTCATTCTCCATTCTGATCAAGGCTGGCAGTATCAGCACAAGCAGTACCAGCGCATGCTCCGGGAGAAGGGCATCCGGCAAAGCATGAACCGTAAAGGAAACTGTCTGGATAATGCTGTGATTGAAAACTTCTTTGGAATACTCAAAAGTGAGCTATTGTATCTGCAGGAATTTCAGTCCATGGAGCACTTCAACCAGGAGCTCATTGAGTATCTGGACTACTACAACAACCGCAGAATCAAGGCAAAGCTAAAGGGCTTGCCGCCTGCAATTCACAGACAACAAGCCCTTTCGGCTGCTTGAACAATTTTTACGACGAATTTTTGTCTAACTTTTGGGGGTCACTTCATATGCAGTCGTTTTTATTATCTAAAATCCATCTAAGTCCAAGCATGTGCTTTACCTGATAGGCCCCAGCCACCAGCACCCGTAAACAATTCGCGCGACACGGGTATGTTGCGCCTGCGTAGACTTAACCGCATGTGTAGCAGCAAAGAATCTGACACTGCGAATAGGTCGAGAAATGGGAGCACACTGTGCTCCCCTACAGTAGAAAAGATCCTCTGCCGTTCCCCTTTTCGGAGCGATCGCTGGTTTCTGGTTTGCGCCAAACTAAGAAGTAAAGGAAAATGGGAGCTAAGAGGGTAGAAACCGTAGGTGTCTACCCTCAAAAGAAAAAGCAGCAACTTTCGTTGCTGCTTTAGATGTAGGCGTTGAGTTATCTTCCCGGGCCGTCGCCAGCCAAGTATTGTCACCGTAAACGAGCTTAACTACTGTGTTCGGAATGGGAACAGGTGTACCCTCGTCACCATTAACACCTACTATTTCGTTGCACATTCCTGTGCAGCTTTATTATACCATACCATCAGCCTACTGTCAACATCTTTCTTGAAGAAATTTGGTGACCCGTGGGAGAATCGAACTCCCGTTTGCGGCGTGAGAGGCCGCCGTCTTAGCCGCTTGACCAACGGGCCATAACAGTTAGACTTCCGGTATTTCTCGGTTCC
>NZ_QUMC01000058.1:0-3985 GCF_003481925.1 Butyricicoccus sp. OF10-2
CCCAGTTCCTTTGCCATCTTCTCGCCTACGCCCTTGCCGCCAAGCAGCAGGCCGCAAACTTCAGTGCCCATGTCGTCTGCCAGCTTGCGTGCTCAGAGATCAGCTCGAGTACGGTCGGCTGCAGCTCGCCCTGGCGCTGCTCACAGAATACCCATACGCCGGAAAAATCGGCGAGGTTCGTATTATTGAAATCAGCCATTGTTCAGTATTCTCCTTCCGATTAAATGATGTGCTTCTTCTGAAGCTCAGCAACCAGCTCGTCGCAGGTAGCCTTGTCAGCGCCCTCAAGCATCTTGCCCTGACCCTTCTGGGGAGGAGTGAAGGACTTGAAGATGTTGGTGGGAGAACCCTTCAGACCAATGGTGGTGGGATCGATCAGCGGATCGTCCTTCAGGGTGTTGTAGTCATAAACTGCGATCGGCTTATCGTAGCAGCCCATGATGCCCTTGATGGACATGTAGCGGGGCTCGTTCAGCTCCTTGATGCAGGTCAGCAGGCACGGGGTCTGGGTCTCGATGGTCATGTAGCCATCCTCCAGAGCGCGCTTAACGGTAACGGTGGTGCCTCGATCTTTACGTCAGCAGCGTAGGAGATCTGCGGGATGTCCAGCTTCTCAGCGATCTGAGAGCCAACCTGAGCGGTATCACCGTCGATAGCCTGACGGCCGCAGAATACTACGTCATCAGCGTCAACGCCATACTTCTTGATAGCAGCAGCCAGGATCTGGGAGGTTGCGAAGGTATCGGAACCGCCGAACTCACGAGCGGAAACCAGAATGCCCTCGTCAGCGCCCATAGCCATCAGCTCACGCAGCATGCCCTGTGCCGGGGGAGGACCCATGGTGATAACAACGACCTTGCAGCCGGTAGCGTCCTTCAGCTTCAGAGCAGCCTCAACCGCGTTCTTGTCGTCCGGGTTGATGATGGTAGCCATGGATGCGCGGTTCAGAGTGCCATCGGGATTAACAGCAACCTTACCGGAGGTATCCGGAACCTGCTTTACACAAACAATTGCCTTCATAGTTCAGTTTTCCTCCTATTCTTACTTACCGAGAATGTTACCGGAGATAACAACGCGCTGGATCTCGCTGGTGCCCTCGTAGATCTCGGTGATCTTGGCATCACGCATCATGCGCTCAACCGGGTAATCCTTGGTGTAGCCGTAGCCGCCGTGTACCTGAACTGCCTTGGTGGTGATCTTCATAGCAGCCTCGGAAGCGAACAGCTTAGCGGTTGCAGCGTCCAGAGTGAAGCGGCCGCCCTCAGACTTAGCAACAGCAGCCTTGTAGGTCAGCAGGCGAGCAGCCTCGATTGCAACGTGCATATCAGCAAAGAGGAACTGAGTGTTCTGGAACTTTGCGATCGGACGGCCGAACTGCTCACGGGTCTTAGCAAAGTTGATGGACTCTTCCATAGCGCCCTCTGCAATGCCCAGTGCCTGTGCAGCGATGCCGATACGGCCGCCGTCCAGGGTCTGCATAGCGATCTTGAAGCCCTTGCCTTCTGCGCCGAGGAGGTTCTCCTTCGGAACGATGCAGTCGGTGAATACGATCTCAGCCGTCGGGGAGCCGTGCAGGCCAAGCTTCTCCTCGTGCTTGCCAACAGAGAAGCCCGGGAAGGAGCTCTCTACGATAAATGCAGAAATGCCCTTGGTGCCCTTGGACTTGTCGGTCATAGCGAATACTACGAATACGTCAGCAACGTAGCCGTTGGTGATGAAGATCTTGGAGCCGTTCAGTACGTAGTGGTCACCCTGCAGCTCAGCAACGCAGGTGCCCTTTGCAGCGTCAGAACCAGCGTCCGGCTCGGTCAGTGCGAAAGCGCCTACCTTGTGGCCTTCGGTCAGCATGCGGAGGTACTTCTCCTTCTGTGCGGGAGTACCGTTTGCAATGATCGGGCCGCAGCACAGACCATTGTGGGTAGCGAGGATATCGCCGGTGGAAGCGCACTGCTTGGACAGCTCTTCGATAGCGATAGCGGAGGAAAGATCGTCAGCGCCTGCGCCGCCGAACTCCTCGGGCACGATCATGCCCATAACGCCCAGATCGAACAGCTTCTCGATGTTCTCGCGGGGGTAAGTAGAGGTTTTGTCGGTTTCCGCAGCGATGGGCTTAACTTCGTTCTCGGTGAAGTCATGCATCATCTGGCGAACCAGTTCCTGTTCACGGGTCAGATGGAAATCCATGTTCAAGTCTCCTTCTTGTTTGGATATTTATTGCCAAAGCCGGTAAAAACCGGCATTCCGCCTGTTGCAGACTGCCATTTGGTGCGGCAGGGAACCGCTTGCCCGTGTCTAACCGATCGATAGGGTGGTTCGGTTTGGAGCGGGTTTTGCACACTTTTTTGTTAAGTTTTTGTTCCGTCTACCAATATACCACACCAGATAGCAAGCGTCAACTGTCAATATTAACGGAATAAAGCAATAAATTTGGTAAATTATAAGGGATTGCACAAGCGGAATATTCTCAAAACGCGGGGTATGGTGATAAATACCGAAAAAAACGATGGAAACTGGTAAAAATACACAAATACACAGAGCTCTCCGGCGGGAGAACTCTGCGGTGGTGAAGTGTTGGTGCAGTTCAGTCTTTGGCTTTACCGCGCAGCTCGGGTTCTTTGGCGAGGCAGTTGCCGTAGTTTTCAATCTTGTGGTTGAGCCGCTCGAGCGTCTGCTGCATGGTGGCAATGCGTTCCTCGAGCTGGTCGCGCTGCTCGAGGAGCAAGGCCTTGCGGGCGCCGATGGTGCTGTCGCCCTGCTGGAACAGAGCTACATATTCGATGAGCGCCTCAATTTGCAGACCGGCCGCACGCATACATTTAATAAACTCGATCCAGCTGCACGAGGTCTGGTCGTAATCGCGGATGCCGCTTTTGGTGCGCGGTACCGGCGGGATCAGGCCGATGCGCTCGTAGTAGCGCAGTGTGTCCGGCGTGATGTCGAATTGT
The DNA here is from genome assembly GCF_003481925.1 of Butyricicoccus sp. OF10-2. Taxonomy (NCBI): domain Bacteria; kingdom Bacillati; phylum Bacillota; class Clostridia; order Eubacteriales; family Butyricicoccaceae; genus Butyricicoccus; species Butyricicoccus sp. OF10-2. The sequence goes on from NZ_QUMC01000058.1 coordinate 2,946, forward strand.
CTGCTCACTTCTGCGATGGTCATGGGAGTCACCTTCCTTTGCCCTTAGTGTAGCACTTGGAGTGTACTCTAAGTCAAGGGGGAATTGAGAATTGAGAGTGGAAAATGGAGAATGAACGTGGCAGTTGACGGGTACAGGTTGATAAAATTGGTGTAATTCGACGAGAAACGGCGGGATGAGGTCATACCCCAGGGCACCTTCTCTTGCCCTTCGGGCAATTCACCTTGTCCCGCCCTACATGATACAATTTGTCAAATGGTTCAACGTATATACCATAATGATTACAATATACCGGAGGGCGGGGTGACCTTACCCCGCTGTTTGTAAATTCAGTTGCACGATTAAAATCGTAGGGGAGCACATTGTGCTCCCGCATCAATGTTAAATGCGTGCGGACATACGGTTATGTAATTGCAGTGAGTTGAATTTGACCATCGCGTTAATTTTCCATTCTCCATTCTCAATTTTCAATTACTGCAACAAAAAAGGAACCCTCTTTCGAGGATTCCTTTTTATGCAACTTTGGTTTGTTAAGCGGAGAAATTACTCCTCAACCTTAACGTATACGCCGCCGTTACGGCAGGACTCGGTAGCAGCCTTAGCCATGAGAACCGGACGCAGGCCATCGATAGCGCCGACAGCAGTCTCTGTATCGTTGTTGATTGCATCAACGAAGGAGATAACCTGGTTGATGAATGCCTGGTTGTAACGCTCGAGGAAGAACCACAGCGGCTTCTCGGAGTGAGCGCCATCCTTGGTCAGTACGGTGGTGGTGTTCAGCAGGTCGTTAGCATCGGAAGCCATGCCCTTAGAGCCGAACGCCTCAACGCGCTGGTCGTAGCCGTAAACTGCCTGACGGGAGTTGTTGATAACAGCGATGCAGCCGTTAGCCATCTTCATGGTAACAACAGCGGTGTCAACATCCGGAATACCGGACTCTTCCTGCAGGTTCGGGTTAACGAGGCAGGAACCAACAGCGGAGATCTCAACAGCCTCGGAACCGGTTACGTAGCGAACCATATCGAAGTCGTGGATCATCA
>NZ_QUMC01000059.1:0-3878 GCF_003481925.1 Butyricicoccus sp. OF10-2
GGTACGAACCGTAGGCTGTCTACCCTTTTTGCCCCCGCGGCGGTGCCGCAACGTCCCCGCCGTCCGCAGACGGCGAATCCCCCCGCTGAGGTTCAGCGAAAAACTCTCCGCCCGGAAAGGGCGAACCCGCCAGCGGCAGTTCGAGTGCCCCGCTCAGCCGGTGCAGAAAAAGGAGCCGCCCCGTCAGGGCGAACACGCTTACGCAGTTCATGTACCCCGTCTATTCCGTGCCGAAAACGAAAAAATCACCGAAACAAATCGTTTCGGTGATTTTCTTTTACGTTTTATTAGAGGCCGGTCGGAGTGATCTTCTCGAAGTCCTCCAGCGTGCCGCCGTTCATGAAGCAGTCGATGATCTGCTTGCCGAGCGGCTCAAGCTCCGGCGTATCGAACTTCGCCAGTTCCTTGCGGAAGAAGTCGGTCAGGATCTTTGCGCCTGCATCGTAGCCGTCGGTGCCTACGCGGTCCTGCGTATCAACGCGCAGGAACTTAGAGCGGATCTTCTGGCCGTCGATGGTCAGATCCTTCATCGCGTAGCCGAGCAGCGGGCAGCGTGCCGGCTCAAGGTGCTCGCGGCGGATCTTTGCGCCGCCGTGGCGTGCCAGATACTCACGGGAGATCCACTCAGCCGCAAAGCCGACCTTGTAAACGCCGATGTGCTGGTTCGGGATCAGGACGTAGCGGGTGTTCGGGCTGTCCACGATCTGGTGCAGCAGCAGGTTTGCCTGCTTTACGCGCTTGCCGGTTGCAAACGGCCAGTAGGAACCAACGCCCTCGCTCTTCAGCTCGTTGCCGGTTACGATAGACGGGTTATTGAAGCCGCGCGGTGCGATCAGACGCCACAGCCAAGCCAGTGCCGGCGGAATGATATGCAGCATACCCATGATGCCGTAGTTCGGGTTATCGCGGGTGGAGGGGGGCATACGAACGCCGAAAGAGCGTACGTCTACTTCTACCGGCTCCTTGACGATGTTCGGAACATCCCAGCGCGGCACGATGGCACGCGGGTTGGAGCACGGCTTGCCGTTGGAATCCAGGGTGTGCTCCCAGATCAGCAGGGTTGCACCCGGATGGCCTTCCATGTTGAAGAAGCACAGCGGCTCCTTCGGCTCGGTGCAGATGCGCTCGTAAACCGGGTCGCAGCCGTAGTGCGTTACGCCGTCCATGCGGAGGAACCAGCCGTCCTCGCCGTCAACGAGTACCAGCTTGCCGGAGTTGTTCTGCACGCCCGGATAGCAGGTAGCCATATCGTCGCACACCGGCTCGATCTTGCAGGTGGAGCTGATATGCAGGTAGGTCTTTTCGCCCGTTACCGTGTTGGTAGAGAGCAGCACCTCGCCGTCCGGCTCGCGGGCGATGTCCTGCAGCATCTCGCTCTTGCCGCCGCCGGAAGCGCCCTCGTGCATGATGACAAGCTCGTTCTCGTACGGGGTGATCAGACGGCCTGCAGAAGTATGGCAGGTGGTCCAGCCCTCCTGCTCGCCAATGTCGAGCAGTACGGAGTAAACACCCTTCTTGGCAGACGGGCCCGGATACAGGTTATAGGAGAATACCTCGTGGCAGTCATCCAGACGGTTGTGAACAACGACCTGCTTGCCCTCAAAGTGGGTGTGACGGAACGGAGGTGCAACATAGATGATCGCACGCGGCTTGTAGCCCTCGGTCTCCTCTGCGCTTACAAAGCCCTGCAGATGTGCCAGCGCGAATGCGAAGAATGCGCACTGCTTCGGGCATACGAGCATGGAGCCGTAGCCGTACTGGTTGCCGCCGGAATTAAACGGCATGAGGATCAGCTCCTGCGTCTTGAACCAGTCCATGGTCTCGCGGCGCAGCTTGTCGAACTTGTAGCCGTACACATCCGCAAAGCGCTTCTTATCGGTCGGCTTGTCGTCTGCGATGCGCATGCAGTCCGGCTCGCGGCGGCGCATGTAATCCTCTGCAAAGTTGACGGATGCGCCGTTCTTGCAGCGTACAACGTCAGCTTCCTTGATCTGGCCCTTGCCCGGTACATCGAATACAACGTCGTACACGTCGGCATGTTCCGGACCGAATACCATGTCGTACAGTTCCGCCTTGCTGGTGGGAACAAATACGCCCTTGCAGTTCTCGATGACATCGGTCAATTCATCGGTAAAGGTGAATTTGGTGAGCAATGAGTTCATCTGTATCATTTCCTCCTTAAGCACCGCGGAGTCCCTCGCCACGGCATGCTAACCGGGCCGGTTAAATTTCTTAACCTTTGCCCCATTGTCTTTCGATTATAGCATACCGCAAAACCCACCCTCTCGTCAACTGTGATTTTGCTTTTTTTGCAAGTTGAATTACAAGTTCTTGCAAAATGTACAAAACCTGAGGGATTTCTCACTGTTTTCCCGACACGGTCACTTGTCCGCCGATAGGACTTTTTTACGAAAACGTTTCCGCATGGCAAAATCCGTTTCACAATGCGCAATCGTGTATCAAAAGTGCGATACTGTGCATCTGCGTACACTTTATCTCACATTCCAGCGCTCCCACACGCGGGTGACAGAATTGCATTTTCCGTTTCTCGTAATATCGAACAGCGCACCGGCAACTGCACAGTCGCCCTCAGCTGTCTTGAAATACTCGGTCAGGTCACCGCGAAACATGGCGATGGACTGCTCCACGCGCACGCCGAGCACGGATACGATCGGGCCGGTCATGCCGATATCCGTGATGTAGCCGGTGCCCTTGGGATTGACGCGCTCATCCGCGGTCTGCACATGCGTGTGCGTGCCCCAGACAGCCGCCGCGCGGCCATCGAGGTAATAGCCCATGGCGAGTTTTTCGCTCGTGGCGTTCGCGTGGATTTCGGCAAGCGCCACGTCGTACATGCCTTCGTTTTCCTTGAGGATGCGGTCTGCACACAGGAACGGATTGTCCGGGCCGAATTTCATGTCGCAGCGGCCGATCAGGTTCATGACGAGCAGGCGCATGCCCTGCGGGCCGTCATAAATGCCCCAGCCCCGACCGGGGCTTTGCGGCGCAAGATTGGCCGGACGGAGAACATCCGAACGGCTGTCCAGATACGGCACGATCTGCTGCTTGCCGAACACATGGTTGCCGAGCGTGATCACGTCCGCGCCGGCGGCAAAAATATCATCCGCCTGACGCGGGAGAACGCCGTTTCCGGCTGCATTTTCGCCGTTTACGATGACGAAATCTGCGCCGGTGTCGCGCTTGATGCGGCGGAGCAGGCCGTGAAGCGCGTCGATACCCGCCTCACCGACCACATCGCCGATGACTAATAGTTTCATGGATTACCTCTTTCTATCATTGCTGCAAGCCGTTGATTGGTTCCGCTGGATTCAGCGAGGAGTGCGCCGCCGCTGCGGCGGGAGCATGCCGCGCCCCGCGGCGGGGGGCAAGAGGGTAGACACCTACGGTTTCTACCCTCTTAACTCCCGTTTCCCTTTGTTTCCGAGTCTGGCGCAGATTGCCGTCATGTGACCGCTTCGAAATAGGAAACGGCAGAGGATTTTTTTCTATCGTAGGGGAGCACAGTGTGCTCCCATGCCGAGACATATTCGCAGCGTCAGATACCGTACTGCTACACATGTGGTTTCATCTCCGCAGGGCGCGGCATGACAGTGCCGCGCTTGCGCAGAGTAGTCCGTATGTGTAGCAGTAATGTATCTGACACTGCGAACAGGTTGAGAAAGATACGGAAGAAAAAATCCTCTGCCGTACTCCTTTTCGAAGCGGTCACATGTCGGCAATCTGCGCCAGATTAGGAAGCAAGGGAAAGGTAGGAGTTCAAAGAGGAAGGAAAACCGCAGGTTGTCCTTCCTTTTTGCCCCGCGGCGGCGCCGCGACGCTCCCGCCGTCCGCAGACGGCGAATCCCCCGCTGAGGTTC
>NZ_QUMC01000006.1:0-112906 GCF_003481925.1 Butyricicoccus sp. OF10-2
ACAAGGTTGATAGGTCAGGAGTGGAAGTGCAGTAATGTATGGAGCGGACTGATACTAATAGGCCGAGGGCTTGACCTTAAATGTTAGGTAACCTCGAAAGATAGCTTGCGAGTAGGATTGTTCAGTTTTGAAGGTGTAAAGACCTTCTAAAAAGTTTTCTGAGAGAGAAAACAGCGAAGAAGATAGCGCGTGAGCGCAGGTAAAGCTTCTTTTGCATACTTTCTCTCGAAGAAAAGTATGCACCATTAGCTCAGTTGGTAGAGCAACTGACTCTTAATCAGTGGGTCCACGGTTCGAGCCCGTGATGGTGTACCACGAAACCCGAGTTTTCTAACGAGAACTCGGGTTTTTGTTATGTCTTAATTTAATTTTACGCTTTTGTATCTCTTTTCCTTGTGTTTGTTAAAACTGTAATCCGGCTGCCGCATGACGATTGACAAGCCGCATTCTCTGGGGTATGATAAGCACAAGGCAGGATAATTATTTACGGAATTGCACAGGGAGGGAATGCAATGCTGTTCAAAACAGAGCTTACCGAAGTCTCCACCATGGAGGAGATGGACAAAATCGTCAAGGCACTCAGCGTGAAAGGCATAGATGCGGCCACGAAAACAATCGATCTGATGAGCGGCGGACTGTTCGAAAACCGACGTTCGTCCGGCACGTTCGGCATGAATGCCGAGGCGAGAGTCGTTTACAAAATCTACGTTAAACGTGCGGAGCTGGAGCCTGCAAAGAGCGTTCTGGCGACAATCTGATTGCAAGAAGGGAATGAAGTAAAATTCATTCCCTTTTTCTATGCCTACTTTACCGATTCATCAAAATGTGATAAAATAGAAGCCAAACAGAAAATTTAGTTTCTATTCCGAGCGGATTTTCCGCTTTTGGTTTGGGTTGATGGAGGCTGCACTATGATAAAGTTCCGAATGCCGCTGCTGGCGGTGCGTGATGTGGAGATTTCAAAGAAATTTTACCATGATCTGTTCGATCAGGAGGTTGTGCTGGATTTAGGCGGAAACGTGACGTTTTCCGGCGGCTTTTCCGTTCAGCAGGATTTTGACAGGCTGACCGGCGTGCCCAAATCCACGATCCTGCACCAGTCGCACAACATGGAGCTTTACTTTGAGGTGGACGACTTTGACGCGTTCACGGAAAAGCTGCGCGGACACCTGGACGTGGAACTGGTGCATCCGCCGATGACGCATGCGTGGCAACAGCGTGTGGTGCGCCTGTACGACCCGGACTGGCACATGATCGAGGTCGGTGAGTCCATGGAGCACATCGCACTTCGCTTGCTGGACGAGGGCCGTTCCGTGGAGGAAACCGCCGCTCTCATCCATCACCCGACTGATTTTGTGGAGCAATGCAGAAAGGGTTTGAAATAGATATGTTCGGTTATGAACCGGAATTCGTCGTGTGCGGCGATGCCCGGATTGCTTATTACGATGTCGGCCGAGGAAAGCCGCTCGTGCTGCTGCACGGCAACGGCGAGGACAGCTCGTACTGGAACGCCCAGATACCCGAGCTGACCCGCTTTTACCGCGTTATTGCGGTGGACAGCCGCGGGCACGGCGCCTCCGGGAGCGGCGGGCACGGCCTGTCGTTTGAAATGATGGCGGAGGATCTCAAAACCGTGCTGGACACGCTCGGCGTGAAGAAAGCGCACTTCCTCGGCTTTTCGGACGGCGGCAATCTGGCGATCAAATTCGCACTGACGTACCCGGAATATATAGATAAACTCATCCTCAACGCGGCTAATGTGGAGATGTTCAGCGGCGTTAAACCGCAGGTGCAGCTGCCCATTATGGCAGGATACGGTGTTGCTGCGGCGCTGAGCCGTTTCAGTAAAAAGGCGGCGCGTCGAAGGGATGTGCTCGGACTGATGGTGCACCCGTACGGGGTGACGATGAACGATTTGGAGCGGCTGACCATGCCGACCCTCATCATCGTCGGTGAGCACGATTCAATACGCGAAAAGCAGACAAAGGAGATGGCCTCGCACATTCCCCACTGTGCAGTGGAGGTTTTCCGCGACGGCGACCACTTTGTTGCAGCAAAGCAGCCGTCCCGCTTCAACCGGACGGTTATAGAATTTTTACTTGGGAGATAATCAGCATGAAATTCATCAAAGCGGGAGAAATCGCAGACAGCAATATTTTTAACAAGCTCGACGAGCGCAAGAAGTCGCTCCTCGAAGGCGGCATGGACGTCATCAATCTGTCTATCGGCACGCCGGATTTTCAGCCGGGCCGGCATGTGATGGAGGCTGTCAGCCGCGCTGCGCTCGACCCGGATATGTACAAGTATTCGCTGAACGAAACGCGCGAGCTGCTCGACGCCGTAGAAAACTGGTACAAGCGCCGCTATGACGTCACGCTTGCCGACGACGAGATCATGGCTGTGTGCGGCTCGCAGGAGGGCATTGCACACGTTGGCTTTGCCTTCGCCGGCCCGAACGACCTGATCCTTGCACCGGACCCGGGCTACCCGATCTTCTCGTTCGGCCCGATGATGACCGGCGCAACGGTCGGTCTGTACCCGCTGTACGCCGAGAAAAACTGGCAGCTGGACTTTAACGACATTCCGGAGGACGTGGCAGAGCGTGCAAAGGCGATCGTTGTTTCCTATCCGAACAACCCGACCACCGCCGTTGCCGACCGCAGGTTCTACGAAAAGCTGGTCCTCTGGGCGCGTGAGCACAACATCATCGTTCTGCACGATAACGCGTATTCCGACATTATGCTGAACGGGGAAAAGGGTCTGTCCTTCCTGTCCATTCCGGGCGCGAAGGAGGTCGGCATTGAGTTCAACTCGCTGTCCAAGACCTACAACCTGACCGGCATGCGCGTGTCCTTCGCACTCGGCAACCGCGAGGTTATCAGCCGTTTCCGCGCGTTCCGCTCGCAGATCGACTATGGCATGTTCTACCCGATCATGGCGGGGGCGGCTGCCGCGCTCAACGGTCCGCAGGATGTGGTAGAGAGCAACCGCACCGGCTACATGGCACGCCGCGACGCGCTGTGCGGCGGTCTGCGCTCGATCGGCTGGAACGTGCCGGATGCACAGGGCACCATGTTCGTCTGGGCGAAGATTCCGAAGCGCTTTGCGTCCTCGGTGGACTTCGCCATTGAGCTGATGGAAAAGACCGGCGTTATCGTGGTTCCGGGCAGCGCCTTCGGTGCGCAGGGCGAGGGCTACGTCCGCATGGCGCTTGTCGTTCCGCCCGAGCGCATGGCAGAGGCGGTTCGCCGCATTGACAAGAGTGGTATTGTAAAGGAGTGAGTTTCTGTTATGCAGATCGACCATATTGCACTGTACACGCGTGATTTAGAGCGCCTGTGTGAATTTTACACCAAATATTTTGACGGTACGGCGGGCAAGCTGTATCAGAATGAGGAGACCGGCACGCAGGCGTGCTTTGTGTCCTTCGCTGACGGCGCACGGCTTGAAATCGTGACCCGTCCGCAGTTTGAGGACGCCGAGCATTCGCGTCTGTGGACCGGCTGGGCGCATACGTCGTTCAAGGCGGGCACCCGAGAGAACGTGGACGCACTGACCGAGCAGATGCGCTCGGAGGGTTATGAGATCACGGATGGCCCTGTCGTCGGCAAGGATGGCTGCTACGGCAGTTTTGTGCTCGACCCGGACGGCAATACCGTCCGCATCGTAGCGTAAAGGAGAACGCAAATGAAGCTGATTTCATGGAATGTAAACGGTCTGCGTGCGTGCATGGGCAAGGGTTTCCTTGATTTCGTCGCCGCCGAGCAGCCGGATATGCTGTGCCTGCAGGAGACCAAAATGCAGCCGGGACAGGCTGATGTGCCGCTCGAGGGCGGCTACCGCGAATACTGGAACTCGGCAGAGAAGAAGGGATACTCCGGTGTGGCGCTGTTTACCAAGACCGAGCCGCAGAGCGTTGCTTACGGTCTCGGCATTGAGGAGCACGACCACGAGGGTCGTGTCATCACCGCTGACTACGGCGAATTCTACCTCGTTACCGTGTATACGCCCAACTCGCAGAATGAGCTGAAGCGTCTGGATTACCGTATGACGTGGGAGGATGCCTTCCGCGAGTATCTGGTAAAGCTGGATGCGGAGAAGCCGGTCATCGTGTGCGGCGATATGAATGTCGCGCATCAGGAAATTGACCTCAAGAACCCCAAGACCAACCGCAAGAACGCAGGCTTCACCGACGAGGAGCGCGGCAAGATGACCGAATTGCTCGCCGCAGGCTTTACGGATACGTTCCGCCATTTTAACCCCACGCTCGAGGGCGTGTATTCGTGGTGGAGCTACCGTTTCCACGCCAGAGAGAAGAACGCAGGCTGGCGTATCGACTATTTCCTCGTGTCCAATCGCTTTGCCCAGCGGGTCAAGGACGCGCGTATCCTGACCGACGTGTTCGGTTCGGATCATTGTCCGGTGCTGATCGAAATTGAATAAGGACGAGTATGCCTTTCTGCCGGAGGCGTTTTTCGACGGCGTGCAGGAGCAGGAGGACGAGGAGGTGCTCGACCCGTACTTCCGGCCGGATGCCATATCCGAGGACGAGGAACCCGAGCCGGATATGAGCTGGCTGCCGGAAACACCGACCGAGCCGTGTCCGTGCTGCGGCGCAGAGATTCCCGAGAATCCTCGTGGGGGTATATCTGCCCCATGTGTGGCTGGGAGATTGATTACGATGTCGAAGGCGAGCCGGATAAGCCGAGCGACCAGAATCATGGGCTGTCGCTCACCGAGGCCCGGTGGAATTTTCATTCGTTCGGTACGGTCGCACCGTGGAAGGTAATGGAGAATTGAAAATGGAGAATGGAGAATGAACTCGATGGGGGCGCGTTCTCCATTTTTTTCATTCAGAAATAAATTCACTTTCCGTCAGATCAGTCAGAAATGCAGAGTGCTCTGCTCTGTTACTCTTTTCTTCTCTGCTCTGGTCTGCTCTACTCTACTGTACTGTACTGTTCTCTGCTCTTCTGTACTCTTCTCTGCTCTGTGTACTTTCTCGCCAAGAAATGCCCATTTCTCGCCAAGAAATAGCGATTTCTCGCCAAGAAATCCGGAACACTGGAAGATCAATACAATTCTTTGCAATATGCAGGCGATTCACACGGCGTGGCACCCCAGGGTGGCCTCTCTTGCCCTTCGGGCAATTCACCTTCTGAGGGCACCACACCCTGCGGAAAAACTTTACCGTTATATGCGCAGCGCGACTGAAGGCTGCGCAAGGATAGCGCAATTCTCCATTCTCAATTTTCAATTACTGCATAATTGCGTTCCGCCGCACATAAGCTATGCTGAAAGGGTGAGTGGATGTGCGGAAATTGATCTGTGCCGCTTTGCTCAGCGTCTGTTTACGGTGCAGGCGGCGGCGCTGCCCGAAATGGGCGCGCTCTACGCGAAATCTGCGGCGCTGTATGCGGCAAACGGGCAGGAGCTTTACGTCTATAACGCCGACGAGCAGCTGCAGCCTGCGTCGGTGACAAAGATTATGACCATGCTGCTGGCGATGGAGGCGCTCGAGCGCGGCGAGGTGACACTGGACACGATGATAACCGGCAGTGAGTACGCCTGCTCGATGGGCGGCACGCAGATCTGGCTGGAGCCGGGCGAGCAGCTGACGCTGGATGAAATGCTCAAGGCGATTGCAGTCGGTTCAGCGAACGACTGTGCGGTTGCGGTGGCGGAGCATCTGGCGGGCACAGAGGCCGCCTTTGTCGAGCGGATGAACACACGCGCACGCGAACTCGGCTGCACGAACACAACGTTCATCAACGCCAACGGACTGGACGGCGAAGGTCAAAAGACGCTGACCTCGGCACGCGATCTTGCGCTTATTTCCTGCGAGCTGCTGCGCCACCCGAAGATACTCGACTACACCGGCATCTGGATGGACACCGTGCGCGGCGGCAAATTCGGTCTGGCGAACACGAACAAGATGCTCAAAAGCTATCAGGGTCTGACCGGACTCAAAACCGGCTACATCCGCGAGGCCGGCTTCTGCATTTCTGCAAGTGCCGAGCGGGATGGACTGAGCCTTGTAGCGGTTGTGATGGCGGCGCCCACCAAGGAGAACCGCACAGCGGACGCGACCGCGCTGCTCAACTACGGCTTTGCCAACTTCACGGCGTACACGCCTGCGGCGGAGGACTTGGAACCCATTCCGGTGACGCTCGGCACCGCGGAGACCGTGCAGCCGGTGCTCGAGGGCAGCGACTCGTTCGTGATTGAAAAGACGAGAGCAGGGGATATGCAGACCGCGTTCGACCTGCCGGAGACGCTCGCCGCGCCGATACAGGCCGGTCAGCGGTTGGGCGAAATGACGGTATCCGCCGGCGGAGAGACGGTTTTGACCGTTCCCATCATCGCTGAAGCCGGTGTGGACGCGCTCGGACTGTCCGGGCTGCTTATTTCCTTTGTGCGCGGCCTTGCAGGAAATGTTGTAAAAGATGCAAAATAACGTCAAAATTCGGTGTTTTCCGAACGAAATTGGAAAGGGTGAGAAATTTACCATACAAAATGACGGAAAGTTTGCAATTCGGACTTGTGATTTTGGCTAAACTATGGTACACTAATAGCAACCTCAAAGGTTGGGAGGATAAAAACTATGGTAAAACTTATTATTGGCGGTACCGGTTCCGGTAAGACCAAGGAGCTTATTGATCAGGTCAACGCTGCAGTAAAAGAAGAAAAGGGCAGTGTCGTTTGTATTTCCCGCGGCAACAAGCTGACTTTCGATATCTCGCATGACGCGCGTCTGATCGACGCAGCGGATTATCCGGTTAGCGACATCGCAAGCCTGCTCGGCTTTGTCGGCGGTCTGCATGCCGGCAACTACGATATCACCCGTGTCTTCATCGACGGTCTGTACAAGATCATCGGCGGCAAGGACGCAGCCAAGGCTGAGGAGTTCCTCACCGCTCTGGACGCATTCTCTTCCAAGCACAGCGTAAACTTCACCGTTTCGCTCAGCGAGGAGCCGGAGTCTGCTACCGAAGACATGAAGCGTTTCCTGTAATCCTTAAACGGAAATACATATCGCAAGCACAAAAAAGCAACGATGAAAATCGTTGCTTTTTTCTTTTGCCCGCAGTCGTGCTGGTAAGAAAAAACAATGGGGAATGCTGCGTCTTTTTCCCTTTGTGATAAAAAAGACAATCTGGCATTTTGTATATACTTAATAAGAATAATTTATGCAGAATGTATGATACGACACAAAGTCACAAAAAATATTTAGCTTTTCTGAGCAAAAGTATTTTACTTTTTGGGCAAGTTGTTTATAATAAGTAATATAGCGTGCCGAGAGAGCACGCTGCATTTTGTACAATGTTGCTATGGCGTTCATGAAGGGGGAATGCGATTGCAAAGAGGGAAAGAAGGCTTTAGTGTGCTGCGCTACCTGATCTATTTTTCTCAGGTAGGCTTCACAGTGATCACACCGCCGGTGCTTTGCTGCTTCGGAGCGATATGGCTCCGCAACCGGTTCGGTTGGGGCAACGGTGTGGTGATTATCGGAATCCTGCTCGGTATCGCGGTTGCAGCCTGCAGCCTGCGTGACTTTCTGCGATTTACCGAGCGCAAAGCCAGAGAAAGCGCAGAGAAAGAAAAGGAGCTGTGACGGAATGCACATCGTTTATGAGGAAACGAAGCGCATGCTGCGCGGCATGCTCCCGCTGGCGCTGGTGACCTTCGGTGTGTTCGCTCTTTGCGGACAGGGTATCGCTCGGTCCGGCGCAAGCGTTCTGCTCGGTACGGCGTTCGCGCTGCTGCTGTTCTACATGATCGGCAGGAGCACGGTAAGGGCAACCGCCTTTCCGCCGGCACAGGGCATTCGCATTACGCGGCGCGGCTATGTAGTTCGCTACATGCTCACGGCGGTGTTCGTTATCGCGGCGATCAAGCTGCCGTATCTGAACGCAGCTGCAGCGGTCATCCCGCTGTTTTTCACCAAGGCGCTGCTCCTCTGGCGCCACGCAGTTCAGCGGAAAGGAGGTTAAACGGTTGAACGTCGAAATAAACGGTCCTAAAATACTGGGTTATTTGTTCGGCAATACCAATCTGCCGATCACGGAGACCATGAGAAACTCATGGATCATCATGGCGTTTATCCTGTTCCTGTGTATCTTTTTAACACACCGCATGCAGAAGATCCCCAAAGGCAAGCAGGCACTGGCCGAAAAGGCGGTGCTGATGATCGACGGTCTGGTCGAAAGCACGATGGGAGAAGGCTGTCAGGCTTTCTCGCCGTACATTATGACGCTGATGATGAGCTCGCTGTTCGGTTCACTGGCCAGCCTGTTCTGGATGCGCTCTACCACGGCAGACCTGAACACCACGCTCGGCTGGGCGCTCATCACGTTCGTGCTGATCACATTCAATAAGATCAAGTACGGCGGCATCAAGGGCTACCTCAAAGGTTTCCTCGAGCCGATCTTCGTTATGGCGCCGCTTAACGTGCTCAGCGAGATCGCAACGCCGGTCTCCATGTCGTTCCGTCACTTCGGCAACATGGCAGGCGGCCTTGTCATCACTACGCTGATCATGGGCGCACTCAAGGTGCTGTCTAATGCGGTATTGGGTTTCCTGCCCGATAATATCGCGCTGCTGCAGATCGGTCTGCCCGGTGTGCTGTCGCTGTATTTTGACTGCTTCACGGCCTGCATGCAGGCGTTCATCTTCAGTATGCTCACCATGGCTTATGTAGGCGACGCACGCAACAGCTGACGTGAAGAAAAAACAAATTCCAATTTCGTTATCTGAATTAGGAGGAAGAAAAGTATGGATCCCAAAGCATTCGTAGCAGGTATGTCCGCTCTTGGTGCAGGTATGGCAATGATCGCCGGCCTTGGCCCTGGTATCGGCGAGGGTTATGCCGCCGGTCAGGCGTGCTCCGCAATCGGCCGTCAGCCGGAGGCACAGGGCGATATCACCCGTACCATGATCCTTGGTATCGCAATGGCAGAGTCCACCGGTATTTACGCGCTGGTTATCGCGCTGATCCTGCTGTTTGCCAATCCGTTTGTTAGTCAGTTTTAAGGGAAGCGTCAATATCCCAACTGGGTTTGCCAGTTGAAATATTGCCTCTTTATAGACCGTGCGTATTGAGCGGTCTATGATTGAAAAGACGAAACGGATTCTTCCGTTTGGGAAGGAGGTAAACCAGTGACAGAAGCATTATATGAAGCGTTCGTCAGCATCGGCTGGTGGGAGATCCTCGTGACGATGTGCAACACGCTCATTACGTTCCTGATCATCAAGAAGTTTCTGTACAAGCCGGTGCGCAAGATGCTCGCTGCCCGCAGCGAGGAGGTACAGTCCATGTACGCCACCGCCGAGAAGGCGCAGAGCGAGGCTGAGCAGATGCGCAGCGAATATACCGAGCGTCTGTCCAAGGCGAAGGAGGAGGCTGCCGAGATCGTCGGCTCCGCTACCCGCCGTGCCGCAGAGCGCAGCGATGAGATCCTGCGCGAGTCCTCGCAGCAGGCATCCGCTATGGTCAAGAAGGCCGAGCGCGTCATCGAGCAGGAGCGCATCAAGGCGCACAAGGAACTCAAGGATGAGGTTGCGGATCTGTCCGTGATGATCGCCTCCAAGATCGTGGAGCGCGATGTAAAGCCGGAGGATCACGAACGCTTTATCGAAGACTTTATTGACAAGGTGGGGTGAGCAAACATGGCGGATATGGTAAGCGAGCGCTACGCACTGAGCCTTTACGAGGTCGCGCAGGACGAGAAGCAGGAAAAGCTGTATCTCGATCAGCTGATCGAGGTGTGTGCGGCGTTTGACAGCGAACCGGATTTCCTCAAAATGCTCACAACGCCCTCTATCGCGGCGGAGGACAAACGGAATGTCCTGAAAGCTGTGTTCGAGGGACGTATCGAGCCTTTTCTGCTCAATTTCCTGATGCTTGTAACGGATAAGAACCGCATCGGTCTCATCCACGAGATGTGTCAGGCGTATAAGGAGCAGTATTATTTTGAAAACGGCATCGTAGAGGTGCTGGCGGTCACGGCAGTGCCGATGAGTGCGGCGCTGACCGACAAGCTGCGCGGCAAGATGGAACAGGTTACGGGTAAAAAGGTAGAGCTGAAATGCTCGGTCGATCCGAGTATTATGGGCGGCATCGTTGTGAAAGTCAACAACGAGCAGTTCGATACCAGCCTGCGCACCCGTCTGGAAGAGCTTGCAGCACGGTTGACCGGTACACAGGAAAGCAGGTGATTTTTATGGAATTGCGCTCCGAAGAGATCAGCAGCATTATCAAGGAGCAGATCACGCATTATCAGAGCCAGATCAAGCTGACCGACGTGGGCACGGTTGTTACCGTCGGTGACGGTATCGCGCATATCCATGGCCTTGAAAACTGCATGGCAGGCGAGCTGCTCGAATTTCCGGGCGGCGTGCAGGGCATGGCGCAGAACCTCGAGGAAGAGCTGGTCGGCGCGGTTATCCTCGGCTCGGATCAGAACATCCGCGAGGGTGACACGGTAAAGCGCACCAAGCGAATCGTAGAGGTCCCGGTCGGCGAAGCCATGCTGGGCCGCGTTGTTGACGCACTCGGCAAGCCGATTGACGGCAAGGGCGCTATCGAAACCAAGGAGAGCCGTCCGATCGAAATGCCCGCACCGGGCATCATCGAGCGTGCACCCGTTAATGTGCCGCTCCAGACCGGTATCAAGGCGATCGACTCCATGATCCCGATCGGCCGTGGTCAGCGTGAGCTGATCATCGGTGACCGTCAGACCGGCAAGACCGCGATCTGTCTGGACACCATCATCAATCAGAAGGGCACCGGCGTTATTTGTATCTATGTAGCAATCGGTCAGAAGCGTTCGACCGTTGCACAGGTTGCAGAGACGCTCGCTGCCAACGGCGCGATGGATTATACCTGCATCGTCGCCGCAACCGCATCCGAGTCTGCACCGCTGCAGTACATTGCGCCGTACGCGGGCTGCTCGATCGGTGAATTCTTCATGCACAAGGGCAAGGACGTTCTGGTCATTTACGACGATCTGTCCAAGCACGCGGTAGCTTACCGTGCACTTTCCCTTCTGCTTCACCGTCCGCCAGGACGTGAGGCTTATCCGGGTGACGTATTCTATCTGCACTCCCGTCTGCTCGAGCGTGCAGCGAACATCCAGAACGGCGGCAGCCTGACCGCACTCCCGATCATCGAGACGCAGGCAGGCGACGTTTCGGCGTATATCCCGACCAACGTAATCTCCATTACCGATGGTCAGATCTTCCTCGAGACCGAGCTGTTCAACTCCGGTATCCGTCCGGCGGTAAACCCGGGTATTTCGGTATCCCGCGTCGGCGGCAACGCGCAGATCAAGGCGATGAAGAAGGTTGCCGGTACGCTCAAGCTGGCGTACTCGCAGTTCCGTGAGCTGCAGGCGTTCTCGCAGTTCGGCTCCGACTTGGACGCGGACACCAAGAAGCGTCTGGAACAGGCGCGCGCATCGTAGAGGTGCTCAAGCAGCCGCAGAACAGCCCGATTCCGGTCGAGAAGCAGGTTATCATCATCTATGCCGTTGTTTCGGGCGCACTGCTTGATATTCCGGCAAATCAGATCAGCGAGTTCGAGAAGGAGCTGTTCTCCTTCGTGGACAGCGTTTATAGCGACATTCCGGAGTCCATCCGCACCACCGGCAAGCTGGAGGACGATGTGAAGGAAAAGCTGACAAAGGCAATCGAGGAATGCAAGAGTAAGTTCCTTTCCGAGCACTAACGCGAAAGGGAGGGACTGAAAATGGCTTCCGGAAATATGAAGGACATCAAGCGCCGTATCAAATCGGTGCAGTCCACCATGCAGATCACCAAGGCGATGGAGCTGGTCGCGTCCTCCAAGATGCGCCACGCGAAGGAGCGTGCGCTCGGCGCAAGACCGTACTTCAACGCCCTGTACCAGACGATTACGCATCTGGCAGGTGCAACGCGCGGCAGCGAATCGGTTTATACCAGACCGCGTGAGGTCAAGAACAGCCTGTACATCGTCATCGCGGGCGACCGCGGACTGGCAGGCGGCTACAACGCCAACCTGTTCAAGCTCGCCGCTGCCGAGATGCAGGGCAAGCAGGCACAGGTCATCACCATCGGCAAAAAGGCGCAGGAGCATTACGCAAAGCGTCCGGTAACGGTGGCGGCGGACTATCCCGGCATTGCCGAGACCATGCGCATCAGTGATACGCATCCCATCGTGGAGGACATGCTGAAGCTGTTCCGCGAGGGCAAGGTGGATGAGGTTTTCCTGTGCTACACGGAGTTTATCTCCCCTCTGCAGCAGGAGCCGAAGTGCCTCAAGCTGCTGCCCGCGCACTTTGATGCGGCAGACAAGCAGCCGGCAGGCGCTCATGTTCTGACCGAATACGATCCCTCGCCGGAGAGCGTGTTTGATGCAGTCATTCCGGAGTACCTGTACGGCGTGCTGTACGGCGCGGTAGTGGAAAGCTACTGCTCCGAGCAGTCGGCGCGCCGCATGGCAATGGAGGCTGCGTCGGATAACGCGGGCGAGATGATCGAAAATCTGAATCTGTCCTACAACCGTGCGCGTCAGGCAGCGATCACACAGGAAATTACAGAGATCGTGGCCGGCTCGGGCGAGGTAGGAGCTTAAAATAAGTTAGGAGGTAGGAGTGCTGCGGTATGCTTTATTCGCAGCAGACTCGATACACCAAAGGGAAACTCCACACTCCTAACTCCTCACTGAATTAAGGGAGTTTTGCCAATGAGTGAGCAGAATATTGGCACCGTTGTCCAGATCACCGGACCGGTGCTTGACATTAAATTTGCCGCTGACGCGCTTCCGAAGCTGCTGAATGCTATTACGATCGACAACCACGGTCAGATCATCACGGTCGAGGTTGCGCAGCACATCGGTCAGGATACCGTGCGCTGCATCGCAATGGAATCCACCGACGGCTTGGTGCGCGGCATGAAGGCAGTCGATACCGGCAGCCCGATCACGGTGCCGGTAGGCGACAAGAACCTCGGACGTATCTTCAACCTGCTCGGTCAGCCGGTGGACAACAAGCCGGCGGTCGAGGGCGAGGAGCGCTGGCCGATCCATCGTCCGGCACCGTCCTACGAGGAGCAGCAGTCCACGACCGAGATCCTCGAAACCGGCATCAAGGTCGTTGACCTGATCGCGCCGTTCGCCAAGGGCGGCAAGATCGGTCTGTTCGGCGGCGCAGGCGTCGGCAAGACCGTTATCATCATGGAGCTGATCAACAACATCGCAAAGCAGCACGGCGGTATTTCGGTATTCACCGGTGTCGGCGAGCGTACCCGTGAGGGCAACGACCTGTACAACGAGATGCAGGAATCCGGCGTTATCAACAAGACTGCGCTGGTTTACGGCCAGATGAACGAGCCGCCCGGAGCGCGTATGCGCGTTGCACTTTCCGGTCTGACTATGGCGGAGTATTTCCGCGATGTCGAGGGTCAGGATGTGCTGTTGTTCATCGACAACATCTTCCGCTTCACGCAGGCCGGTTCGGAGGTTTCCGCGTTGCTCGGCCGTATGCCGTCTGCCGTAGGCTATCAGCCGACGCTGGCAACCGAGATGGGCGCGCTGCAGGAGCGAATCACCTCGACGAAGAAGGGCTCGATCACGTCCGTACAGGCTGTTTATGTGCCTGCCGATGACCTGACCGACCCGGCTCCGGCTACCACGTTCTCGCATCTGGATGCAAAGGTCGTTCTGTCGCGTGATATCGCATCCATGGGTATTTACCCGGCGGTTGATCCGCTGGATTCGTCCTCGCGTATCCTGTCGGCGGACGTTGTCGGCAAGGAGCATTACGAGGTTGCCCGTGCGGTGCAGTCCATTCTGCAGAAGTACAAGGATCTGCAGGATATCATCGCCATCCTCGGTATGGATGAGCTGTCCGACGAGGACAAGCTGACCGTAGCGCGTGCCCGTAAGATCCAGAACTTCCTCTCGCAGCCGTTCCACGTTGCAGAGCAGTTTACCGGTATGGCGGGCAAGTATGTGTCGGTCGCTGAGACCATCCGCGGCTTCAAGGAGATTCTTGAGGGCAAGCATGACGATCTGCCTGAGTCGGCGTTCCTGTTTGCCGGCACGATCGACGAGGTAGTGGAGAAGGCTAAGAAGGGGGCATAATATGGCTACCTTTCATCTCAAGGTGCTCACGGTCGATAAGCAGTTTTTCGACGGTGAAGTGGACCGTATCGTGGTTCGCACCTCACAGGGCGATGTCGGCATCCTGCCGAACCATGTGCCGTATGTTGCGGCGCTCGGCGTCGGCGGTCTGACCATTATCCGGAACGGCGAACGCCGTGTAGCGGCGGTTTCGGGTGGTTTTGTGGATGTTTCGGCAGAGCAGACGGTCGTGCTGGCGCGTACCTGCGAGTGGGCCGACGAAATCGACGTTGCCCGTGCCCGTGAGGCCGCAGACCGTGCGAAAGCGATTCTGCAGAAAAAGGCCGGCGACCGTGAAATGGATATCGCACAAGGCAAGCTGAAAAAGGCGGTAAACCGTATTCGCATCGCGGAGAGCAAATGATACAATTTCCGGCAGAGGAATTGTATCAGTATCACTGAATAATTCGGCATATTGACCGAATATAAATCCCTCGATTTGATTGAATCGGGGGATTTTTTGTGCTATAATAGCCGCTGGAAGACAAAAAAGTTCTCTGCTGAAGTGAAATGGGGGAATTTCCATGAAACGAGCGCACGGGCAGATGTCGGAATCGCTGCTGTTGGGCGCACTGCTGGCTATGGCCGGCGGTTTTTTTGACGCATATACCTATCTCTGCCGCGGCAAGGTGTTTGCTAACGCGCAGACCGGCAATATTGTCCTATTCGGCGCGAATATTGCCGAGGGCAACTGGCTGCGGGCAGCCGAATATTTCCTGCCGATTCTGGCGTTCGCACTGGGCGTTGTGGCGGCGGAGATTGTCAAGCGGCGGTACAAAAAACGCCAGAGCGACATCAACATTCACTGGAGACAGATTGTCGTGCTGGTCGAGATCGCGCTGCTGACCGCAGCGGCTTTTATGCCGCAGACGCTGAATACCACGGTCAACATTATGATCTCGTTCATCTGCGCGATGCAGGTCGAGTCGTTCCGCAAGGTGCGCGGCAGCGCATTTGCAACCACGATGTGTACAGGCAACCTGCGTTCGGGCACAGAGCAGCTTGTGATCTGGGCACAGACCGGCGACCGGAATGCGATCCGCAAAACGCGCAACTATTACGCAATCATCCTGTTTTTTATCCTCGGCGGTGCGATTGGCGCACTGACGACCGCGAGAATTGGCGAAAAAGCGCTGCTGCTGACCTGTATCCCGCTGAGTCTGGTCTTTGCAGTCATGTTTGTCGAGGAAGAACATACGCTCGAGGCGGAGGAGACCGCCGGAAAGGAACGGTAAACCATGTCGATCAAACTGATCGCCGCAGATATGGACGGCACGCTGCTGTCCAGCCGCAAGCAGCTGCCCAAGGGCTTTTTTCCGCTGGTGCGCACACTGAAAAAGATTGGTGTACGCTTCGCACCTGCATCCGGACGGCAGTATTACAACCTGTACGAGCAGTTCGGTGAGATAGCGGACGAGCTGATGTACATCAGCGAAAACGGCGGCATGGTGTGCGACGGACGCAAAATCGTGTCGTTCGAGGCCATGCCGCAGCAGCTGGTGTGCGCGGCTGTGGAGCTGGCGCGCGGTCTGCCGAATGTGCACGCAATCGCGTCCATGCGGGACGGCGCAGCCTACGAGGACGACGATCCGGTGTTCGTGGAGAACATGGCGATGTACTACGCACGTCGCAAAAAGGTGCCTGATCTGCTTGAAGCCGTGCAGCAGGAGCCGGTGTGCAAGGTGGCGCTTTTCTGCAAAAATGCGGCGGAAACCAACGTGCTGCCGTACTATCGGCAGATGTTCGACGATAAGCTGCAGGTAGCGCTCTCCGGCGCGGACTGGGTGGATTTGATGCGTCTGGGGCTGAGCAAGGGCGTGGCCGTGGGCGTTATGTGCGATAATCTGCACATCACATCCGCGCAGTGCATGGCGTTCGGCGATTATCTGAACGATGTGGAGCTTCTGCGCTCGGTGGGCGAGTCCTACGCGATGGCGAATGCACATGAGCGGCTCAAGAAGGTCGCAAAGCATGTTTGTCCGTCCAATGATGAGGACGGCGTGTGCCGCACGATCCGCAGCGTGCTGGCGGTGGAATAAACAGCGAAACCCGGGAATCGAAGGATTCCCGGGTTTCTTTTTGAATTAGGCTGTATTTGTATTCTGTTTGGAGACTTGAATATAAATAAGAGAGAATAAATTGAATGTGGAATAAGAATGCGGTTTCGAGAACGATTATTCGAGGGTCAGCTTCTTGTCGGTCAGGAAGGACTCCTTGCAGCGGAAGGCGATCTTGGTGGACTGGGTGCCGTCGATAACGCCCGGAGTTGCCTTGCGGCCGGTTGCTACGCAGTCGCAGAATTCCTCAATCTCAGTGATGTATGCATCGTGCCAACGGGTGATGAAGTCCTGATAGCACTCGCGGCATACGCCATGCTGGCTCATAACCTCTACGAGAGAGTCGGTCGGAACGGATGCGATACGCAGGGTGCCGCGGGTACCAACGATTTCGGTCTCAACATGAGAGCCGTGAGCTGCTGCACGACCGGCAAAGAAGAATGCCATAGCATCGTTTTCCATCTTCATCAGGCCGGAAACGTTGTCGCCGTCGTCCCAGTCCTTGTACTGCTTGAACTCATAGCAGCCGCCGGTAGCCCACAGCTCCTTGACCTCGGAGCCGGTCAGCCAGCGAATCAGGTCGAAGTCGTGAATGGACATATCGATGAACTGACCGCCGGAGCGCGGAGCGTACTCGAGGGTGCCCTCGATGATGGAGATCGGGTCCTGCGAGTAGCAGCGAACCAGAATAACATCACCGATGTCGCCGTTCTCCATCTTCTTCTTAGCTACCTGATAGGAGTGGTCATAGCGGCGCATGAAGCCCAGCATAAAGGTCAGCTCCGGGTGAGCGGCGATGATGGCCTCGGCCTCCTTGCACTTTTCAACCGTGTCAGCCAGCGGCTTTTCGCAGAAACGTGCTTGCCGGCATCCATCGCAATCTTGATCATCTCAACGTGAGAAGCGGTGTTGGTGATGATGGCAACGGCCTCAACGTTCGGGTCAGCGCACAGATCCTTCGGGTCGTTGTAAACGGCGGTTACGCCCAGTTCTTCAGCGACCTGCTTTGCGCGGTCGAAGTTTGCGTCTGCGATAGCTACCAGCTCGGAGCCCGGAACGCGGTTTGCAATGTTGCAGGCGTGCTCGTAACCCAGACGGCCTACACCGATGATACCAATCTTCAGTTTTTTCATAGTAATACCCTCCTTTGTGATCTTTTCTTGCTCTTTTTATTAAAAATAATGGGTTAACTCACAGTCCGGTGTGCTCCTTGACGTAGGCGCGGGCCATGCGGGCGTACTCGAGCGGATTTGCGATAGCCGGATCCTGCTCAGCCTCTACGACCAGCCAGCCTCGTAGTTGTACTCGTCGAGCAGCTTGAATACGGTCGGGAAGTCTACGCAGCCTTCCGGATCGCCGGGAACGGTGAATACGCCTTCCGGAATCGAACGGAGGAAACTCTTGTTCTCAGCGTAGCACTTGTCCATTGCAGGCTTGCGGACATTTTTGAGATGGACATGGCCGATGCGGTCGTGGTGCTTCTTGAGAATTTCGATCGGGTCCTCGCCGGAGAAGGTGAGATGACCGGTATCGTAAATCATGCTGACGTACTTCGGGTCGGTCATAGCGAGCATACGGTCGATTTCGTCGGTCTTCTGCACGGTAGTCGTCATGTGATGATGGTACACGATCTTCATGCCGCTGTCATAAGCGATCTTGCCGAGGTGATCCAGACCCTTGGTCAGTACCTCCCACTCATCGTCGTTCAGCACCTTCT
This sequence comes from Butyricicoccus sp. OF10-2, assembly GCF_003481925.1. NCBI lineage: Bacteria > Bacillati > Bacillota > Clostridia > Eubacteriales > Butyricicoccaceae > Butyricicoccus > Butyricicoccus sp. OF10-2. Next base: position 17,936 of record NZ_QUMC01000006.1, read on the forward strand.
TGTTGGAAAGCGGAGTGTTCCACTGATGCTGAATGGAGAACGACTGATCGGACGTGTTGATAATCGTAGCGCCGATCGACTTCAGGAAGTTCATGTGGTCAACGAACGCACGCTCGTTCTGCCACATCGGCAGTTCATTTAAGTAGGTGCTGATCCAGCCGGTGATGGCGGAAATACCGCGGCGGCCAAACTCCTTATTCAGAATCGCCGGATCACGCGGGAACTGGCAGCCGATCTCGGTGCCAACATAACCGGTCAGAGCGATTTCACTGATCGTCTGCAGGAAGCTGTTTTCAGCACCCATCTCCGGCATGTCGTCCTCGGTCCATGCAATAGGCGCGATACCGATTTTAACCTTTTTGGGATCTAACATAATGCTTCGTCCTTTCATTCTTGTTGTATCTCACAACTGAGCTGTGAGATTCTTTCTTCTCTTTGTGCTTATAGTTTAGCAGATATGGCGAACGGTTTCTTTTAGATTCTTGGCTTGATTCAAAAAACGGAAACTTTTTTTCGGACACCCGAAAATCCCATATATATAATATATTAGAGGTAAAAGCGGCGGTAAAAATGCACAGTATTTTTTCGGAGCGGGTTTGAGGCTGTGCGCTTGTTTTTATAAATCCTGCTTTTTGCCGGTCGGAGACCGGCGAATCGGCAGGTTTGTGAAAGCTGAAAAACCGCAGAGAAACACACGCAGGATTCTCGGTCGGATATGCTATACTATAAATAAGCGAGAACAAAAAACAAGAATCTGCGAATAGCAAGAATCTATAATTATTCTCAGCCCGACCGCAAAAAAGCACGATATACGGCGGTCTGCAAAAGCAAATATGTGCTAGCGCACAACGGACCCGTGTGCTATACTTTTATAAGAGTAAAATCACCGTCAGAGAAAGAGAGGAGCTGCAAAAAACTATGCCGAAGGCAAGCCTGAACGTACAGTGCTTTGTAGAGAAGGAAGTTAAATCAATTTTTGAGGGGGAGAATCAGCCGAAGCTGCTTTACGTCAGTGAAATCCGACCGGATGCCAGTGCGCATCCGCGTGTCATGCACGCGCATGAGGATTTTGTCGAGCTGATTCTCATTTGCAGCGGTTCAAGTGAATACCTGATTCACGATAAAAAAGTCATCATCAAGCCGGGTGATCTGCTCGTATACAACGCAGGCGTGGTGCACGACGAGGTTTCCGGTCCGGATATGGAGGTCGGCAGCTACTGCATTGCCGTCGGCGGGCTGCATATGCCCGGTCTGCGCGAAAACGCACTCATTCCGGATGATGCGGGCTATGTATTCCCGACCGGCAAGTATTTTGCTGATCTGCACTGCCTGTTTGAAATGATGTTCCGCACCCTGTCGGCAGGCGAGCCGAATGCTGAGTTGTTCTGCAGTTCGCTGATGCACGCGCTGCTGATGTCGGTGCTGACGGTCACCGCCGGTTCTCACGCGGAGTCGGAAAAGCCGCTGGAGGAGCCGCACATTCTCGGCAGACGAATTAAGGAATATATTGACAAGCATTATATGGAGCCGATCACGCTGCAGAGCATGGGTGAGGCGCTGCACATCAGTCCGTATTACTTATCGCATGTTTTCAAGCAGATGAGCGGGTATTCGCCCGTGCAGTATCTGCTGCGCCGCCGCATTGGTGAAGCACAGACGCTGCTGATCACGACCGACCTGTCCATCACGAGTATCGCGGAGAGGGTGGGATATGACACGCAGAGCTATTTCAATCTGCAGTTTACCAAAAACGTCGCATGCCGCCGAATAAGTTCCGGCAGAATTATATTGTGTCCACCGGCATCGAGGAGAAGCCTAAGCGCAAACGCAAGTAAAAAATCCCTGTACAGAGTGAGAATTCTGTGCAGGGATTTTTTTAATGAGGAAAACTGCGGAAAAGAAGCATTCTCGTGGACAGAGCAGGCGGTTTGCTGCGGGAGTTTTTGTACGCATATTCCATCCGAAATCCGCATAGAATTTCGTGAAATGGGGTCATGCTGTGCGGGTCAGAAAAGGAACGATTTTATACGCGGCAGGTGTGCTCGCGTGCGGAAATGTGCTGCTGCAGGTGCTCGGATTTGTCTATCGCGTGGTGCTCAGCCGCTTTGCGGGTGCGGAAGGTCTGGGCGTGTATCGGCTGGTCAATTCGGTGTATTTAGTATTGAATGCGGGCTGTCTGTCCGGCGTGACAACAGCGTGTTCGCGGCTGAGCGCGGCGTGCGAAGCAAGAGGGGAGAGCCATCGCTTAGGCGCGGTTTTGCGGCTGGCGTTCCGCGCCTTTTTTGCGCTGAGTGCGGCCTGCACAGCGGTGGTGCTGCTGTGCGGCGGCAGTATCGCGGCAAATCTGCTCGGTGACGGACGCTGTGCGCGCGCGTTTCCGTACATGCTGCTGTGTCTCGCACTCACTGGCGTGGAAAATATTTTTAAATCGCTGTTTATCGGACTGGAAAAGGTGCAGTACACGGCCTGCTCCGAGGTCGGGGAGCAGCTTATCCGCATATTCGCGGTCAGCTTTCTGCTGTACGAATATGGCAGCGGCGACTATGGCAGAATCGCCATGCTCATCTTCGCGGGCATGGTTTGCAGCGAAGTGTTCAGCGCACTTTTCCTCACGCGGCTGTTCCGACGAAATATGCGGCATATTCGCTTCACAAGACCGGATAAGGAACTTTACGGTCATTTTTTCGGCATTGCCGCGCCATTATCGGCCTCGGCGCTGATCGGGAATATGCTTGGCTCGGCAGGCTCCGTTTTGCTGCCGCAAAGGCTGATGGCGGCCGGTCTGGACTATGAGCAGGCGCTGTCCGCGCTCGGCGTGATCTCGGGCATGGCCATGCCGCTGCTGCTGTTTCCGGTCGCGTTCGTCAGCTCGGTCTGCACGGCGCTGCTGCCCGCCGTCACGGCAGCGCAGGCAGTCGGTGAGCAGGCACGCGTGCGTGTTTTGACCGGCCGTGCCGTTACGACTGTGGGTCTCATCGGCATACCGGCAACTGCTGTTCTCGTGCCGCTGGCACCGCAGCTGAGCGAGCTGTTTTTTCGCCAGCCGCTCACCGGCGGCTACGCCGCGCTGCTCGGCGCGGCAGCCGTGGCGGCCTACTACCAGATGGCGACCGGCAGCCTGCTCAATGCGCTCGGTCTGCAAAGGTGGAACGTGGCAACCGCCATCTCTGCGGAGCTGTGCCAGCTTGCGCTGCTGTACCGCTGGTGCGCAAGGCCAACGCTCGGCATTTACGGCTACCTGCTTGCCATGTTTTTGACCGGAGCGAGCGCCGCTGCGGTCAACCTTGCCATCCTGCACCGGCGAACAGCGTTCCGCCTGAAACCCTTCCGGCGGTTCGGCGTGCCGCTGCTCTGCGGCACTGCGGTTTACCTGTGGACTCGCTTTTTCGCGCAGACATTTGTCTGCCGGTTTGATAACCCCGTGACCGCCCTCGCGGCAGCACTCGTGTCAGCTATCATACTGTATTTGCTCGTGCTGAGGCTGCTTGGCATCCGTCTCGGGCGGTATCTGGCACATCGCGTGGAAAATCCGGCAGTCCTTCCAGTATTCTTGTGGTAGGAAAATAGAGAAGTGCTATCAGTGTGAAGATTGGAGAAAGGGTAACGGGTTGCCGCTGTGCAGGCGCCGGCTTTTTCGTTGCAGGAATAAAAAATGAAAACAGAGCGCTTCACAGCAGTGAAACGCTCTGTTTTTGTATGGGTATCATCGGATTTGCGTGCTCCGGAGCCTCATGCAGCCATTGCTCGAAAATCCGGATGAAGCAGTTCCGCAGCAGCCGGAGATGATTCGCACAGCGGGAACTTCTCGGTGAATACATGATTTGTCTGCTTTACGCAGTTTTCCGACCGATTTCACAGGGAATACTATTTACTACTTGAATAGTACGGATTTTTGCGGTATACTATAAACAAACAAAAAGCAACAGGAGGTTACTATCATGGCTGCTATTACGAAGAAGTCCACCATTGGTGAGGTTCTGAATATGAACATCGAGACCGCTCGTTTCTTTATGGAAATCGGCATGCACTGCCTCGGCTGCCCGGCATCTCAGGGCGAGAGCATCGAGGAGGCCTGCATGGTACACGGCACCAATGCAGATGAACTGGTTGCCAAGCTCAACGCTTTTCTGGGCGAATAAGTCGAGTGAGTAAGAAAATTAGAGCTGGCATTGTTTGCCGGCTCTGTTTTTTTGGAGTTTTACATGGAAAGTATGATTTTAACACCGCGGCTGGCCTGTATGGCGGCTCTGGTGCCGCAAAATGCTCGATTGGCGGATATCGGAACGGATCACGGCAAGCTGCCGATCTCACTGCTGCTGGATGGGCATATTGCATCGGCTATCGGCTCGGATATCCGTTCAGGACCGCTGGCACATGCGGAGCGCAATGCGAAAGAGCATAACGCATCCCTGTCTCTGCGGCTTGCGCCGGGACTGGAGGCCGTGCGGGCGGAGGAATGCGACACCGTAACGATCGCAGGCATGGGCGGCCAGACCATCTCAGAGATTTTGACTGCCGCACCGTGGACCGCCCAAGGTGACCACCTGCTGCTGCTCCAACCGATGACCATGATTGCCGAGCTGCGCCGGTGGCTGTACGCGCACGGCTACGCCATCGAGCATGAAACGCTGTGCCGCGAGGACAGACGGCGTTACGTCGTTCTCAGCGTACGCGGCGGTGCACCGAAGCGGGAAATACCGCTGAGCGAATGTGCGGTTTCTCCGGCCTTGCTGCGTGCAGAAGGCGCTGCCGATTACCTTGAGCAGCTCTATCTGCGGGAGAAAAAGGCACTGGACGGCATGGAACAGGGTACATCGGAGAACAAGCGTCTCGCGTACCAGCGTGCGCTGGTGCAGTGCATCCAATCTGCAAGGGAGGAACTGAAATGACGACAGTTCAGGATATTTTGACATTTATGGAGGGTCTTGCTCCCTACGAGCTGGCGGAAAGCTGGGACAATGTCGGCCTGCTGTGCGGCGATCGTGTGCAGGAGGTCACGAGCGTGCTTTGTGCGCTCGATGTGACAGAAACGGTCGTGCAGGAAGCGGCTGAGCGTGGTGCGCAGCTTGTTGTTGCACACCATCCGGCGATCTTCACTTCGGTCAGCCGTGTGACATCGGACGATACGACCGGCCGAGTGCTGCGTTACGCAATCAAGCACGATATTTCTATTATCTGCATGCATACTAACGCAGACTGTGCGGAGGGCGGTGTCAATGACGCGCTCGCATCCGCGCTGTTCCTCACCAATGTGGTGAGCATGGAGGCCGGCGAGAACGGCATGCTCGGTCGTGTGGGCGATCTGCCGCGCGAAATGCAGCCGCGCGAATTTGCACTCTATGTCAAGGAATGCCTGCGTGCGGGCGGTGTGCGCTTCTGTGACGGCGGCAAGCCGATCACGCGCGTAGCGGTCGGCGGCGGTGCCTGCGGCAAGCTGATGGACTATGCAGTCGCAGGCGGCGCACAGGCGTTCGTCATCGGCGACTGCAGCTACGATCTCATGCAGCGTGCGCAGGCCATCGGTCTGTCTCTGGTGGATGCAGGACACTTCCCGACCGAAAATCCGGTCGCGGCCGTGTTCGCCGATAAAATCACAGCCGCATTCCCGCAGGTGCTCACCGAGGTTTCCGAGCGGCACGCGGACTGTATCCAATTTGTTTAAGGAAGAATTGATATGCCATTAGATGCGATCTGCCTGCGGGCAGTGACAAATGAACTCAATAACGTACTGGCAGGCTGTCGTGTAGAGAAGGTCTATCAGCCGGACCGCGATGAAATCGTGCTGCAGACACGCGGCGGTCAGGGAGGCCCACGCCGACTGCTGCTGTCGATCGCGGCAGGTGCGCCGCGCGTGCATTTTATTGACGCGGCTCGAGAGAATCCGGCGGCGCCGCCGATGTTCTGCATGCTGCTGCGCAAGCATGTGCAGGGCGCAAAGATTGCGGCAGTGAGCCAGCCGGCGGTCGAGCGTATGCTCACCATCGAACTGGATACGACGGATGAAATGGGTGTACCCTGCAAAAAGCACCTCATCTGCGAGCTGATGGGCAAGCACTCTAACGTCATCCTGTGCGGCGAGGACAACCGCATTATTGACGCTCTGCGCCGTGTAGACGGCGACCTGTCCGGCAAGCGGCAGGTTCTGCCCGGTCTGTTTTACCGCATGCCGCCCGCACAGGACAAGCACGACCCGTTCACGGTTTCCGGCACGGGACTTGCCGCCGCCGCATCGCAGGCGGAAGAAGGGCAGACGCTCGACCGCTGGCTGCTCAGTCAGCTTCTGGGTTTTTCGCCGCTGCTCTGCCGTGAACTGTCCTTCCGCGCGACCGGTGACGCAGCCAAGCCGATCGCACGCATGACGGATGAGAACCGTCAGCAGCTCGGCAAGGTGTACGACGATTTCATGTCGTATGTCGAGGATAACCGAGCCAAGCCTTTCCTGCTGACCAAGGTCGAGGACGGTGCGGTGTTCGACTTCACCTTCCTTCCGGTGACGCAGTACGAGGGTCTGATGAATGTCACGCAGGCGGACAGCTTCAGTGCGCTGCTTGCAGCCTTCTTTGAGAAAAAGGGTAAGGCTGAGCGAATGCAGCGCCGCACCGGCGACCTGCACAAGACCGTCACAAATGCCCGCGACCGCGTGGCCCGCAAGCTGGCGGCGCAGAAAAAGGAACTCGCGGCTACACACAACCGTGAGCAGTACAAGCGCACCGGTGAACTCATCACCGCGAACCTGTACCAGCTGGAAAAGGGCATGAACAAGGCGAAAGTGGTCGATTACTACGCTGAAAACTGTCCGGAGGTTGAAATTACGTTAGATGTGCGGCTGACGCCGCAGCAGAACGCACAGAAATATTTCAAGCTGTACAACAAGGCCAAGACCGCCGAGGAAGTGCTCACACAGCAGATCGAGCAGGGCACAGCCGAGCTGGATTATCTGGAAAGTGTTCTCGCTGCTCTCAGCGAAGCCGAAAACGAGCGTGATCTTGCACAGCTGCGCGAGGAGCTCACGCAGTCCGGTGTGCTCTCTGCCAAGCAGACGCGCAACAGGAAGCTGCGCGGCAAGCCGGTGCAGGCCAAGCCGTTCCATTATCGCACGAGCGACGGATTTGATGTATTTGCAGGCAAAAACAACCTGCAGAACGATCTTTTGACACTCAAACTGCGTTCAAGAGCGATATCTGGTTCCACACGCAGAAGATTCACGGCTCGCACGTTATCCTCGTGACGGACGGCAGGGAGCCGACTGACGAGGCCATGACCGAGGCTGCCATGATCGCAGCGTACCATTCGCGCGGCCGTTCGTCCTCACTGGTTCCGGTGGACTACACGCCCGTCCGTCAGGTGAAAAAGCCCGCAGGCGCGAAGCCGGGCATGGTCATCTACCATGTGTACCAGACCGCGTATGTCACGCCGAACGAAGCCGAAGTAGAAAAGCTCCGCGTAGAATAAAAATAAACCGCTCTCGAACTTTCAAGAGCGGTTTTTACACGAAAAAAGGGATTCTGTCAGAAACAGAATCCCTTTTGCTTTACTTGTGGGATGCGATAACGTCGCTCATGTCGTACATACCCGGCTGGGTGCGCTCGGCCATGAAAGCGGCTGCATCAACCGCACCGACCGCGAAAACCTCGCGGGACAGGGCGGTGTGCTTAATCTCGATGATCTCATCGCGGCCGCAGAACAGCACGCTGTGCTCACCGACGATGGTGCCGCCGCGGATGGCGGAGATACCGATCTCGTGCGCCGGACGCTTTTCGCGGCGCTCGTGACGGTCGTAAACGTACTCCGCGTCATAGGGGAGTGCGCTCGCAACTGCGTCAGCCAGCATGAGAGCCGTGCCCGAAGGAGCATCCAGCTTCTGGTTGTGGTGCTTCTCAATGATCTCCACGTCGTATTTGTCACCCAGAACAGCGGCGGACTGCTTGAGCAGCTCGCTCATCAGGTTGATGCCAAGCGACATGTTGCCCGAACGGAACACCGCGATCTTTGCAGAAGCCGCACGGATGCGGTCCAGCTGCGCCGCAGAGTGACCCGTGGTGCAGATAACGACCGGCGTGCCGTGCTGCTCGCAGTAATCGAGCAGGCGCTCGGTAGAAGCGGCGTTGGAGAAGTCGATGATTACATCGCATTCGCCGGTAAACTCAAACGGATCGGCAAAAATCGGGAAATCTGCATACTGCACCGTATTGATATCAAATCCCGCAACGATCTCCATACCTTCTCTGCCGCTGACAATGTCGTTGATGACATGGCCCATACGGCCGCAGCAGCCGGAAAGTGCAATTTTCAACATCTTTTTATAGCTCCTTTAGATCTTGCAGCCGGCGTTTTCCAGCTCGCGCTTGATGTACGCGATGTGCTCCTCGCTCGGCTCAACCAGAGGCAGGCGCAGACCGCCGACCTTCCAACCGAGCAGCTCCATAGCCTTCTTGACCGGAATCGGGTTGACTTCGCAGAACAGCGAGTCGATCAGATCGTGATACTGCAGCTGCAGCTTAGCAGCTTCCGGATAACGGTTGTCAAAGCACAGCTGAGTAATGTCGTGTGCAACCTGCGGTGCTACGTTGGACAGCACCGAGATAACGCCCTTGCCGCCGAGAGACATCAGCGGAACGATCTGGTCGTCGTTGCCGGACCAGACATTCAGGTTGTCGCCGCACTTAGCCATGGCCTCAGCCAGCAGGCTGAAATTGCCGGATGCGGCCTTGAGACCATTGATGTTCGGATGCTTGGACAGCTCATACAGGGTATCGGCGGTAAAGCATACACCGGTGCGGCTCGGTACGTTGTACAGAACGATCGGCAGATCGCAGCAGTCTGCGATTGCGGTGTAGTGTGCGATCAGGCCGCGCTGCGTAGTCTTGTTATAGTACGGCGTAACCGACAGACCGGCATCTGCGCCGCATTCAGCTGCAAACTTGGTCAGCTCAATGGCGTATGCGGTGTCGTTGGAACCCGTGCCGGCAATGACCGGAACACGATGGTTGACATACTCACAGCACCATGCCAGTGCTTCGCGGTGCTCCTTATCGTGCAGGTAGATGCCTCACCGGTGGTGCCGCAGACAACGATGGCATCCGTGCCGTGTGCGATCTGGTGGTCGATGATCTTGCCGAATTCCTCGTAATCGACCTCACCGGTGGACTTGAACGGTGTGATAATAGCAACCGCAGCACCGGTAAAAACAGGCTTCTTCATAATAAAACGGTGACCTCCTTAACGGTCCATGTAGCCCTCGGCGCAAAGCAGCTCTGCCATCAGAACAGCGCCGCCTGCTGCGCCGCGCAGAGTGTTGTGCGACAGGCTGACAAACTTGTAATCAAAGATGGTATCTTCACGCAGACGACCGATGGAAACACCCATACCATTCTCAAGGTTGCGGTCCAGCTTGGTCTGCGGACGGTTATCCTCTTCAAAGTAAGTAAGGTAGTGCTCCGGAGCGGACGGCAGGTTCAGTTCCTGTGCGCGGCCCTTGAAGTTGTTCCAGCGCTCGATCATAACTTCCTTGCTCGGCTTGTTCTTAAACTTGACCGAAGCGGCAGCCATGTGGCCGTCAGAGCATGCAACGCGCAGGCACTGTGCGGAGATAACCGGAGTGGTCGCAGACTCGATGTGGTCGCCCTCGATGTGGCCCCAGATCTTCATCGGCTCCTTCTCGCTCTTCTCTTCCTCGCCGCCGATGTACGGAATAACGTTGTCTACCATCTCGGGCCAGGTCTCGAAGGTCTTGCCGGCACCGGAGATCGCCTGATAGGTGCAGACGGAAACCTCGGTCGGCTCAAAGTCCATCAGAGCGGACAGCGCCGGAACGTAGGACTGGATAGAGCAGTTGGACTTAACGGCGATAAAGCCGCGCTTGGTTCCCAGACGCTTGCGCTGTGCCGGAATGATCTCGGCATGGTCAGCGTTGATCTCCGGAATGATCATCGGAACATCCGGGGTACCGCGGTGAGCGGAGTTGTTGGAGCAAACCGGGCACTCGAGCTTTGCGTACTTCTCCTCAAGGGCGCGGATCTCGTCCTTCTTCATATCTACTGCGCAGAAGATGAAATCAACCTTGGAGGCGATCTCCTCTGCGTCGGCAGTTGCGTCGTACATAACCATGTCCTTGTACTTGCCGGGCATCGGAACGGTCATCTTCCAGCGGCCCTCACAAGCCTCGGCATAGGTCTTGCCCTTGTTTCGGCCGGATGCAGCGAGTGCTACGACGTCGAACCACGGGTGGTTTTCCAGCAGCAGGGTGAAGCGCTGACCGACCATACCGGTCGCGCCGACGATGCCTACTTTGTACTGCTTCATGTTTATCAAATCCTTCCAAAAGGTATTCTAACAAAGAAATTATGTGATGAAAAACATACAGAAAGAATATCCAGAGGTGACTTCGGATGATTCGGCAAGAGCAATTTCCCGCAAAGTGCCGCAAACGAATTGTACAGAGTTACCTCAAAAGAAAAATACCGGTTGAAAAACCGGTATGATCTATACTATAATAGAGGGAGCGGAACAAACCGCTGCGCTCTAAACAGAATAGCTCTCCACCGGCGTTTCCGCTGATGACAGACGCTGGGATATTTTCCGACGGCGTCCAGCACGGCCTTTCCGCAACAAGCACCGGCTTCGGCGGAGGTCCCTTTCCCGGGTGATTATCGGGTCTGCGGACCCTTCCAACCGGTACTGATGAAAACCGCACCTCTATCTGTATTGATACTTTCGCTTTTTATTTTAGAATATACCCTTGAGTTTGTCAATAAGAACAAGGCGAAACAAGGATAAAAAATAAAACAGGAGTTGATAAAAATGAAAAAGCTGTTATCCATGCTGCTTTGCGCCGTGATGACGGTCACCTGCATCGGTGCTGTTCCGGCACATGCAGCAAACAGCGATACACGCCTGCGTGTCGGTCTGACGATCAGCGGCGCTTCCACCTTTGCTGCGCCGCAGCTTGAAAATGTCAGCGGCTGCAAAACCGGCTACACGGTCGGCACCGTCAGCGGCACCGCGTTCTCCGGCAGCAAGTCGATCACGAGCAGTGCGCTGACCGTCAAACTGGTGAACGATGCCTTTCAGGTCAGCGATACCGACAGCGGCTCGGTGCTGTATACGTCCGCAGCGGGTGCAGACCATATCGCCATTCGTCCGAACAGCACGCTGACGTGGTTCAAGGGCTACAAGTGGTACGGCGATTTTGTGTACCGCCGCGCATCGAACGGCAGCATCACTGTTATAAACTATGTGGGTGTGGAGGATTATGTGAAGGGCGTGCTGCCGTATGAGATCGACCCGGACTGGCCTGCCGAAGCGCAGAAGGCACAGGCAGTCTGTGCTCGTTCGTTTGCACTCGGCACACACAAGCACGGCGATGAGTACGATCTGTGCAACACCACGAACTGTCAGGTGTATCTGGGCGCCAACCGTGCAACCGAGGCTTCTGATGCGGCAGTAGATGCGACCAAGGGTGAAACGCTGTCGTACAACGGCCGCTCGGTCATTGGTTATTTCTATTCGTCGGACGGCGGCGCAACCGAGGACGCAGCGAACGTCTGGGGCGGCGATTACGCGTACCTTAAGGGCAAGGCTGACCCGTATGAGGACCCGAGCAAGGACAGATGGACGGTGACGCTCACCGCCGATGAGATTCAGCAGAAGGTGAATGCCGCAGGCTACTCCATCGGCAAGGTGGCAAATGTGCAGGTCACCAAGCGCACCGCAACCGATAACGTAAACGAAGTGACGGTGACGGATACGAGCGGCAAGTCGGTTACGATTTCCAGGAGCAGCGTCCGCACAGTGTTCGGTCTCAAGAGCATTCGCTACACGATCACGCCGGTCGGCGGCTCGGGCAACAAGACAAGTCTGCAGGTCAAGGCTTCGACGCATAACGTCAAGGTCAACGGCAAAAACGTATCTCCGCAGGGGTATTACATTGTAAACGGCACGCAGTATGGCAACAATTATTTCAAGCTGCGCGATATTGCATATCTGCTGAGCGGCACCAAAGGCCAGTTCAATGTCCGCTGGATAAGGAGAATGAACGCATTCTCCTGACCTCCGGCACGGCGTATGAGACCGTTGGCGGTGAGCTTGCGGATTCGTCCACGGCGGTGGAGAAAATCGGCAAATCCACCTCGACGATCGTGCTCGACGGCGAGGAGATCACACTGGACGGCTACATCATCAACGGCAACAACTACTACAAGCTGCGCGATATCGGCAAGGCGATTGGCTTTGACGTTGATTTTGACAACGCAAGCAGCACTGTGCTTGTCAAAACCACGAGCGACTATTCCGGCGATGACGAGGACACAAACAGCGGTAATTCGGGCAATACCGGCTCGAATACCACGCCGACCGTTACCAATCCGACCAGTTATACGTTCAGCGGCTCCGGCTGGGGACACAGCGTCGGCATGAGTCAGTGGGGCGCTTACGCAATGGCGCAGAAGGGCTTCACCTATGACCAGATTCTGAAATTCTACTTTACCGGCATTGAGATTGCCGAGTAATCTATAAAAAAACACGCAAGGGAGGAAAAACGGCAGGGACGCTCAAGGCGATATTGCCTTAAAAGCGTCCTTGCCTTTGTGATGAAGAAAAGCGATTTTTATTTTGACTTGCCCGAACGTCTGATTGCCCAGCATCCGCTGGAGCAGCGCGACGCGTCCCGTTTGATGGTGCTCGACCGCAGGGACGGCTCGGTGACGCACCGCCATTTCCGCGATCTGCTGGAGTACGTTCAGCCGGGCGACTGCATGGTGTTCAACAATTCCCGTGTCATTCCGGCGCGGCTGATGGGCCACGCTGTCGGCCATGTTACGCCGATCGAGGTGCTGCTGCTGACCGACAAGGGCGACGGCCTGTGGGAATGCTTGACGCGTCCGGGCAGAAAGACCCGCACCGGTGTAGAGCTGACCTTCGGTGACGGCCTGCTGACTGCAACCGTTGAGGCGGTTCAGCCGGACGGCAACCGCCTGATCCGTTTCCACTATGAGGGCATTTTCCTGGAAATCCTCGACAAGCTCGGCACCATGCCGCTGCCGCCGTATATCAAGGAAAAGCTGGATGATCCCGAACGCTACCAGACGGTTTACTCCAAAACACCGGGCTCTGCAGCTGCACCGACCGCCGGCCTGCACTTCACGACCGAGCTGCTTGACGCGCTGAAAGCCAAGGGAGTAAAACTGGCGTTCGTGACGCTGCATGTCGGTCTGGGTACGTTCCGCCCGGTCAAGGAGGATGAGATCACCGACCACATCATGCACTCCGAGTATTATATCATGGACGAAGAGACCGCGGGAATCATCAACGATACGCGTGCCGCAGGCGGCAAGATCTGGGCGGTCGGCACAACAGCCAGCCGCACGCTGGAGACCATCGCGGCTGACGACGGTACCGTGCGCGCACAGTCCGGCTGGACGGATATTTTCATCTATCCGGGCTATAAATTCAAGGCGGTCGATCATCTCGTGACCAACTTCCATCTGCCGGAGAGCACGCTGATGATGCTGATTTCGGCATTTGCGACACGAGAAATGGTCATGAATGCGTATCAGGAAGCCATTAAGGAAGAATATCGTTTCTTCTCGTTCGGCGATTCGATGCTTTTGTACTAATAAAAACAGGATAAGAGGGAATTATGGAAATCGGAAAATTTAACCTAATCAAAACCGAGGGCCGCGCCCGCCGCGGCGAGTTCTGCACGGCACATGGCGTGGTGCAGACGCCGGTATTCCAGAATGTCGGCACAGCGGGTGCTATCAAGGGTGCGGTTGACGCGTTCGATCTCAAGGAGCTTGGCTGCCAGATTGAGCTGTCCAACACCTATCATCTGCACGTCCGTCCGGGCGACCAGATCGTCAAGCAGATGGGCGGTCTGCACAAATTCATGCGCTGGGACGGTCCGATGCTGACCGACTCCGGCGGCTTTCAGGTGTTTTCGCTGGCGACCCTGCGTAAGATCAAGGAGGAAGGCGTAACCTTTCACTCGCACGTTGACGGTCGCAAGATTTTCATGGGACCGGAGGAGAGCATGCGCATCCAGTCCAACCTCGGCTCGGACATTGCGATGGCGTTCGACGAGTGTATCGAGAACCCCGCGCCGCGTGAGTATGTCAAAAACTCCATTGACCGTACCACGCGCTGGCTCAAACGCTGTAAAACCGAGCTTGACCGTCTGAACACGCTTCCGGATACGGTAAACCCGCACCAGATGCTGTTCGGTATCAATCAGGGCGGCACTTATGACGACCTGCGTATCGAGCACATGGAAGCGATTGCGGAGCTGGATCTGCCGGGTTATGCCATCGGCGGTCTTGCCGTCGGTGAAAGCACCGAGGTCATGTACCATATTCTCGATGTTGTTCTGCCGCATGCGCCCGAGCATAAGCCGCGCTACCTGATGGGTGTCGGCACACCGAGCAACATTATTGAAGGTGTCGCTCGCGGCATTGATTTCTTCGACTGCGTTATGCCGACCCGCAACGCGCGTCACGGTCATCTGTTCACGCATAACGGCGTCCTGAACATTATGAATGCCAAGTACCAGACCGATGACCGCCCGATTGAAGAAGGCTGTCAGTGCCCGACCTGTCAGCGGTTCAGCCGCGCTTATCTGCGCCACCTGCTCAAGAGCGGTGAAATGCTGTCTCAGCGGCTGCTCGTCATGCACAATCTGTGTTCTACAACCACCTCATGCAGGAAATCCGTGACGCACTCGATAATGGCATATTCGAGGACTATCGCGCAGAATACAGCGAAAAAATGAGCAAACGCATCTGACCCGGATGCAAACCCGAGCGCCATTGTCCCGCGATGATGGCGCTTTCACTATTCATAAGGAAGAGAGAACTGCTATGCAAAAGTTAAACCGAAGGAGCCTGCTTTTGGTAGGTTTTACACTATTTTCTATGTTTTTCGGTGCCGGAAACCTGATTTTCCCGCCGTATCTCGGTGCACAGGCGGGCACTAACGCGTGGCTGGCCTTTATCGGATTTGCGTTCAGCGCGATCGGTCTGCCGGTGATTGGCGTGATTGCGGTCGCGCGTGCAGGCGGGCTGTCCGAGCTGGCCGGGCGTGTGCATCCGCGATTTGCGCAGATATTTGCGCTGCTGGTTTACCTGTCGATCGGTCCGTGTCTGGCCATCCCGCGCACGGCGAGCACATCGTTCCAAATGCTCGCGCCGCTCATTGGTGGAGATGCAATGCGGCAGCTGATTTACTCTATCGTGTTCTTTGCGGCAGCGTTTTTCGTTGCACTGCACCCGGAAAAGCTGACAAGCTGGCTCGGACGCATTTTGTGTCCGACGCTGATCGTACTGATTTTCGTGCTGTTTTTCGGCTGCCTGTTTCATCCGGTGGCAGAGCATTACGGCGTGCCGACCGCAGACTACGCTTCGCTGCCGGGCCTGACGGGCATTCTGAATGGCTACCAGACAATGGATACGCTGGCGGCACTCAATTTCGGCGCGGTTATCGCGCTGAATATTCGGGATTACGGTATCGAGGACGAACAGCAGGTGCGCCGCAGCACCATCCGTGCAGGCTGGATTGCAGGCGCAATGCTGCTTCTGGTTTACGCGATGCTGACGCACGTTGGCGCGCTGTCCGGCGCGGCATGGCCGGGCGGCTCGACTGGCGCGGACACGCTGAGCAATATTGCCAGAGGTCTGTTTGGCCCGGTCGGGCAGGTGCTGCTTGCCGCAATTTTCGTTATTGCATGCTTCAATACCTGTGTCGGCCTGATTGCCTGCGTCGGTCAGTATTTCCATGAGCTGCTGCCGCGTATTCCGTATCCGGCCATTGCGGCGTTTTTTGCTGCGGCCAGCATGATTATTTCGAATATCGGTCTGGCGGGTATTATCCGTCTGTCCACGCCGGTGCTGAACGCGATTTATCCGGTCGCTATCGTGCTGATCGCGCTGTCGTTCCTCCCGAAGCCGGAGAAACACGGTGCGGTTTACCGCCTCTGCATTGCCTTTACTGCGGTGCAGAGCATTGCCGCGGCATTCCCGATTCCGGTCGTGTCGCCGCTGCTGCGGGCACTGCCACTGAACGCACTCGGCTTCGGCTGGCTGATACCGGCTGCGGTCGGTCTGTTGATTGGCTTGCTGGTTCCGAAGAAAGCTGAAAAGGCATAAGAAAACACCCGTCAAGATTCTTCTTGACGGGTGTTTTTGTTGTAAAACTGCGGTTGCGCGGCAGCTATCAGAACAGAGCCAGAATTTTCGCAATCTCACCGCGGGTGATATTGCCGTTCGGTCGGATAGTACCATCCGAGTAACCGCCGATGACACCGGCGGAAACGCAGGTCTTGACCTGCTCGGTCGCCCACGACGGAATCACGGACGCGTCCGTATAATTCAGGCTGACCGCCGCATAGCCGCGCGGCAGGCAGCGGCCGATGACCGTCATAACCTCAGTACGCGTCATGGTGGCCTGCGAGTTGAAGTATAGCTTACCGTTGCTGCTCGAGCCGTTCATAATGTTCGCACGCGAAACTGCGGCAACTGCGCCGCGTGCCCAACTTGGGATGCTGTCCTCATCAGCAAAGCCGAGCGTGCCGGAGGTGCTGGAGGTATCCAGATTCAGCAGACGCGCCATCGTCACCGCGAACTCCTGACGGGTCAGGTTGCGGTTCGGGCGGAAATAGGTGCTGCCGTTTGCGGTTTCGCCCTTCATGATGCCGCGTGCGCTCAGCAGGGAAGCATAGCCGTTCGCCCAGTGCGACGCGGTGTCCGCGAACACGTTGGATGCCGAACCGGCGGTTACGGTCGCACAAACGCGCGTGCGGTTGCCTGCATCATCGGACACGTCGGCAGTCACGGTATGCGTGCCGGCAGACAGCGTGCCGGTCGTAATGGTCATGGTCGAGCCGCTCATCACAGCTGCACCGGAAACGGCTTTGCCGTCCACCTTGACCGCAATATTGCTTGCGCGGACCGGATATTTGCCGTTTTCCATGGTGGCAGTGCCGGAAAGCGCGGCATTTGTGCCGATGCTGACCGTTGCCGAGGTCGTATTCAGCTTGACCGACGGCGCATCTGTATTCGTCACCGCATGATCTGCGCTCAGTACGATCTGGTCGAGGTACAGCGCCGAGCCGCCGGAGCCTGCGCCGGATTTGTCAAACCGCAGACCGGTGAACTGCTGTGCGCCGTCCGGCACGCTTGCCGTCAGCTGTTTCCAGCTGTTGCCGGTTGCAGCGGACAGGGGAGCGGTCAGCTCATTGCCTTCCGCGTCGGCAAACACCGCCGTGAGCGTGCCTGCCGTGTTCCTGCTGTGCGCCCACAGTGTCAGGTGCTTCATGCTCGAAGCATCAGCCGCCGGAGCGAAAATCGTAAAGCCGTCCGTACCGGTGCCGTTCCACATCGCCTGGAGCGAACCGGTGCCGCGTGCCACCGAGGTGTAATCCGTCACCCGCGAGAGCGTTACGCCGTCCGATGCGGTCAGATTGTTCAGACCGTTTTCAAAATCCGCAACGGTGTAAGCGCTCTGCGCATCGCCCATACCGACATTGATTGGAATGGACTTGCTTACGCTGCCATACGAGCAGGTGAGCGTGCCGGAGGCCATCCGGCTGCCCGCAGTGAACACGCCGTCCGCATTTACCGCACCGACATCGCCGGACACGCTCCACTTGAAGCAGGAATCCGCAGCTCCCATCGTATGACCGAGGTGATACGCGAGCGCATCCACGTTGATGCTCTGGCCCGGTTTGACCGAGATAGAGCTGAGCGCTTTGCCGCCGCTCTGCAGTGCGATCGAGTCCACACCGGTGGTGATGCACACGTTCATCGAGCCGGAAACCGCGCCGTTTGAGCCGGTAATGGTCGCGCGACCGGCCTTGCTGCCTGCGGTGAAGGTTTGGCCGGAGACCGTGCCCAGCTCATCATTCACCGTGTAGCTGAGGTCGGTCGGTGCGTCCGCCGAGGCGTAAGACGCATCTGCACCCTTGACCGAGAACCAGGTACTTCCGCCCGGGAGCACATAGCGGTGGCTGGGCGTAAGCACAGCATGAGCCGTCACACCGTCCGACGCGATGTTGTTGACAAAGAAAATGTAGTTGGCGCACGCACGCTGCGAGCGTCCGACGGCTGGGAGATCAATGCTGCGGTGCTCTCGCCGGGATTGCGGACCGCCATCGCGGAGGAGCCGCCGCCATCCAGACAGATGGCGCGGACACAGCCGAGATCCTTCAGCTCCCGACCGAGTTCTGCCGCCGTCAGACCGACGCTGTACGAGGGCTGGTTGCCGTCGATTTCATACAGAACAACCGTGCCGTCCGCCTTCACGCCGACTGCGCTGCGTGCTCTGCGGGTCGAGCCTGCGTCAATGCCGTCGGTCGTGATCGTGCTGTTGTCCATCAGCAGCTTGCCGCCGACCGCATACTGCACGTCGCTCCAGCTGCTGTCGTTCGCTGCGATAGACAGTGTGACTTCCTCGCCAACCTCGAAATCCACCCACGAGGGCACATTTGCGCCATCCGACTTGGTGAGCACCATCTGGTTTTTTGTGATCGTAATGGGACTGCTGCCCGTGCCCTTGTTCACGACCTTGAGCTTGACCGAGCCGTTGACCTTGACCGGTGTATCATCCACGCGCTCGAGGATAATGCTCGTGCCCTTGGCCGCAAAGTGCGTCGAGTCATCGTAGTTGTGATCGAGCAGGTACGCGCCAGCCGTCGTGCGCGTCTTGTTGAAGTAAGACACGTTGACCGTGCCGCTCTTGCCGCTCACGCGGATGCCCATAGTCGGGCGGCCGAGGACAGCTGTGCCGTCCTGCTTGAAGCCGACCGCATACTGCCAGGCATCGGACGAAATGAGCTCGCCGCTGTCGATGACCAGACCGATCGGAATGCCGGTAGACATAACGAAAAAGTCTGCATTCATGCCGCCAAGCACGGTTTTTCCCTGGTTCTGCAGATATTTCACCGCATTTGTGATGGTGGCCTTGCTGCCGTACAGCTGCTCATCGGCGTAGACCATGAGGGGCGTTACACCGGTGTTCGGCGAGTACGTCAGCACGTTCGCGCGTTGCAGACCGGCACTGTTTTTGCCCTCGGTGCGGCTGTACTGCAGACCGCTGCCGAGGGAGTAGGTGTAGCTGAAGCTGTTGTCGAAAACGGCTCCGGCAGCGCCTGCGCATAGCTGCAGAGCGGCAAGCGCGGCTGCAATCAAGCGATAGGGACGTTTGACTGATGTTCTCATAATCCTTTGAGTTCCTCCTTTTATTGCGGGTGTGAAAAAAGGGACATACTTTTCAGTATGTCCCTAATTGTAAACGCATTTGGTGGATTTGTCCAGTGCCTTACACGCTCTTTACTACTTTTTCCAGAACCTCGGACAGCTTGGGACTGCGCACCGCAATATCGGCCACTCGATAGTAGAGCGCCTTGCGCGCATTGTACAGGCGGTGTGTTTCTGCCTGCTTGTCCGGCTTATCGAGCAGCGGGCGATTTGTGGAATAGGAAAGGTTCTTCATAATGCGGTAGAACGGTGTGTCGAGCAAGATGAGCAGACCGGTCTCCTTGACAGCCGCCACATTCTCCGGACGGAGGACAGAGCCGCCGCCGAGCGCAAGTACGATGCCGTCTCTTTGAGACAGCTCTTTAATATACGCGGTCTCGCGGTCGCGGAAATAGGCTTCGCCCTTTTCGGCGAAAATCTCGGAGATTTTCTTGCCTTCCTTCGCCTCAAGGTAGATGTCCGCGTCAATAAATTCCAGTCCGGTCAGACGCGCCAGCTTACGGCCGATAGTGGTCTTGCCGCTGCCCATAAAGCCGCACAGCACCAGATTTTTCTTGCCATGCTTCTCGTGCAGACGCTTGACCGCCATTTTGCCGTAGGTGCGGCGCAGAATGGTTTCGTATGCCTGCGGCTTGAAGGTCACGCCGGTCCAGATAGTCTGCGCATGCGCCGCCTGCATGACCAGCATGAACAGTCCGTCGCGTGTTTTGGTCTTGCGCGGATTGGCGAGCTTCATGGTCGAGGTCACCGGCGGATTGTAGATTGCATCGAACACATACTCGGTCTTGTGCGGCAGATAATGCAGCGGAGCCGCGTTTTCCTTCGGGTACATGCCCACCGGCGTGGAATTGAGCACGATATGAATATCGCGCGGAATGTGCCGGCGGCTGAACACGGAAATGCGTGCGCCCGGAACGGCATCGGTCAGCTGCTTCTGCAGCGCTTCGGCCTTCTCGAGGTTGCGTCCCGTGATGATTAGGTACGCGCCCTGCGTCACGCAGTGGTATGCCATCACGGAAGCCGCGCCGCCATAGCCGAGCAGCAGCACCTTTTTGCCCTGGAGCGATACGCCGTCACGGTTCAGCGACTCCGCAAAGCCGAGGATATCCGTGTTGAAGCCGGTCGCCTTGCCGTCCGCAAAGCGGACTGTGTTGACTGAGTGCAGGTCGCGGGCAGCGGTGTCAATCTCATCGAGCAGGGGGATGACAGCCTTTTTGTGCGGAATCGTGCAGTTGATGCCGCCGAGCTTGCGCTTGGCCAGCTCGAACGCTTCCGGTAAATCCTCGGGCGGCACGGCAACGCCGATGTAGTCCGCGTCCTGACCGGAGGCCTCGAACAGCTGCGCGTGCAGCTCCGGGCTCATCGTGTGACCGAGCGGCCAGCCAAACAGGGCATAGGTGGTCTTTTTCGGCTCGAAAGCGCGAAATTCGTCCATGGAAAGCAGCATAACTCAGTCCCCCAGACGTTCGAGGGTGTTGAAGAAATCGGGGTAGGAGATGGCAACGACCTCCGGCTTGTCAATGCGGCTTGCGCCCTCGGCTGCCAGACCGAGCACGGCAAGGCTCATCGCAATGCGGTGGTCCTTATAGGTCTCGAAGGATGCGCCGTGCGGTTTGGCACCGCCGTGAACGATCATGCCGTCATCGGTCTCCTCAACGTCCACGCCCGCCTTGGTCAGCTCGGTGACCATAGCGGCAATGCGGTTGGACTCCTTGACCTTGAGCTCCTGCGCGTCGCGGATAACGGTCTCGCCCTCAGCGAATGCAGCGGCTACCGCGATAACCGGCAGCTCGTCGATCAGGCGCGGGATGATAGCGCCGCCGATTTCTACGCCGTGCAGCTTGCTGTATTTGACGGTCAGGTCGCACACCGGCTCAGCCTCATCGCGGAAGTTCGACTCGGTGATGTCCGCGCCCATATCGCGCAGAACGTCCAGAACGCCCGTGCGGGTCGGATTGACGCCTACGTTTTTAATCGTCAGCTCACTGCCCGGAATGATCGCACCGGCAACGAGGAAGAACGCCGCGGACGAAATATCGCCCGGGACGGCAATATCGACCGCATGGAGGTCCTCCGGCGGGTCGAGCGTGATGGTGCTGCCGCTGGTTTCGATTTCAACGCCGAGTGCGCGGAACATGCGCTCGGTGTGGTCGCGGGAGGGAGCCGGCTCGATAACGGTCGTCTGACCCTCGGCGTACAGACCTGCCAGCAGGATGGCGCTCTTCAGCTGAGCGGATGCTACCGGCAGACGGTATTCAATACCGTGCAGCTCGCTCGGGAACAGGGTCAGCGGGCAGAAATTGTCGTTCTTGCCCTCGATGGACGCGCCCATTTCACGCAGCGGCTTCATCACGCGGCCCATCGGGCGCTTCTGGATGGACGGGTCGCCGCTCATGGTAACGGTGAACGGCTGACCGGCCAGAATGCCGCACAGCAGGCGGGTGGTCGTGCCGGAGTTGCCGGTGTACAGCGCTTCTGACGGCGCTTCGAGACCGTGCAGACCAACGCCTTCCACGATAACCTCGTCGTCGGTGATATTGATCTCGACACCCATCTTGCGGAAGCAGTCAATGGTGGACAGGCAATCCTCACCCATCAGAAAGCCGGTGATGTGGGTGGTGCCGTTGGCAAGTGCGCCGAGCATAACGGCACGGTGCGAGATGGATTTGTCGCCCGGCACGGTAATTTCACCGC
Source organism: Butyricicoccus sp. OF10-2 (assembly GCF_003481925.1). Classification (NCBI taxonomy): domain Bacteria; kingdom Bacillati; phylum Bacillota; class Clostridia; order Eubacteriales; family Butyricicoccaceae; genus Butyricicoccus; species Butyricicoccus sp. OF10-2. The sequence goes on from NZ_QUMC01000006.1 coordinate 39,874, forward strand.
GCAAAGGGCCGCAGGGTTGAATTTGCATGGGTTTGTACTCCTTTTATTCGTTAGGCACGCAATAGCTGCCGATTACTTTGATATAGGGAAGCTCCTCATGAAGCTGATACAGCAGGGACTGCACCGCATGGTCGCGCATGTTGCCGGTGAAATCGACATAGAACACATAGCACCACGGGCTGTCCTTGAGCGGACGCGAGTGGATTTCGGTCATGTCGATGCCGTAGTGCGCGATGGTGTCCAGCACGGTGATGAGCGTACCGGACGCGTTCGGGATGTGGAACGCGATCTCGATACGGTTGTCCTCCGGCTGACAGGTCAGCGTTTTGCTTACCGCGATAAAGCGCGTTTCGTTGTGCTGCATGTCGTTGATGCCCTCGGCGAGGATATCGAGACCGTAGCGCACAGCCGCCTCCTGCGAGCAGATGGCAGCAAGGCTCTTGTCGCCCTTTTTCTGCACGTTCTGGGCCGCAATGGCGGTGTTTGCCACCTCGATGGCCTCCAGATCGTGCTCGGAAATGAAGCTGTGGCACTGCGGCAGCGCATGGGGATGCGAGCAGACGCGCTTGACGTCCTCGAGCTTTGTGCCGGGCACCGCCGCCAGACAGTGCGAGATTTTCTTGATGTACGAGCGGTTGATGTACAGGTCGTAGTCGAGCAGGAGGTCATAGACTTCGCTGACCGTGCCTGCGGTTGTGTTCTCGACCGGCACAACGCCGATATCGGCCTTGCCGTCGCGGACGGACTGGAAAACCTGCTCCCAGGTGGGTACGTTCTGCGGTTCGCAGCTCGGGAACAGCGCACGCGCGGCCAGCTCCTGATACGCACCCGGAACCCCCTGATAGAACACGGTTTTCGGCTTTGCAAGCGTTTCTGCGGGATAGAACGGGAACTTTTCCGGCGTCTGACGCAGAATCTCACTGTACTGATACTCACGGCTCGCGCGGATCATGCTCTGCAGAAGGGAAACATACTTGAGCTGCAGCTCCTCCTCCATACCGGCGGAGCGCTTCTCAACGATTTCCGCCTCGCGGTCGGGCTTGTAGATTTTATCATCCGACTGCGCCTTGGTCTTGGCGACCTCAAGCGCGAGCGACATACGGAGCAGAAACAGCTCTCGGATAGCGGAGTCAACGCGGTTGATGTCCTGCCGGATTTCGGAAAGTTCACGCATGATAACCCTTCGCCTCCCTCAGAAGATCTGCCAGTGCAACGGCGCAGGCGGCCTCGACCACCGGCGCGGCACGGGTGACGATGCACGGGTCGTGCCGTCCGTGGATGGACAGCGGCTCGACCTTGCCGGTGCGGATATTGAGCGTATCCTGCACCATGCCGATGGACGGCGTAGGCTTGATGCACGCGCGGACAATGAGCGGCATGCCGCTCGTAATGCCGCCAAGGATACCGCCGTTGTTGTTGGTTTCGGTCTTGACAACCCCGTTTTCCTCATAAAACGGGTCGTTTGCGTGTGAGCCGCGCAGCGCAGCGAAGGCAAAGCCTGCGCCGAACTCCACGCCCTTGACAGCGGGCACGCCGAACAGGATAGAGGACAGGCGGCTTTCCACGCTGTCGAGCATCGGGCTGCCGATACCGGCCGGCAGGCCGACAGCTGCGCACTCGATGACGCCGCCGACCGAATCCTGTTCCTCACGCGCTTCCTCGATAGCGGCCAGCATGGCCTCGAGTGCACGCGGGTTGTTGACCGGATATTCGGCGTTCCGCAGCGCATCCAGCTGCTCGGCGGTGACTTCTACATCATCAAACGGCATATCCTGAATCTGGGCGATGGACTGGATGTGCGAACCGACCGTCACACCCTGCTCCTTGAGCCACAGCTTGCACAGCGCACCGGCAAACACCAGCGGAGCTGTCAGCCGGCCGGAGAAATGGCCGCCGCCTCGCGGGTCGTTGCAGGAATCGTAGCGCAGCATACCCGTGTAGTCCGCGTGACCGGGACGCGGCTGCGCCGCCAGTTCGGCGTAGTCGTTCGAGCGCTGATTGGTGTTGCGGATGACGGCACAGATGGGCGTGCCCGTCGTTTTGCCATTGTAGATTCCGGACTGAATCTCCGGCCTGTCCGGCTCCTTGCGCGCGGTGGACTGCTTGTTGCGGCCCGGTGCGCGGCGCTCCATCTCGCGCAGGACAAACGCCTCGTCATACGCCACACCGGACGGGAATCCGTCGATCACAACGCCGATGCCCGTGCCGTGCGATTCACCGAAAATGGAAATTTTGATTGTATTGCCCCAGGTAGAACCCATGCTTCTCCCTCCTTACAGCTTCAGAACGTCTTCGTGCAGCTTTTCTGCATCAATCGGGGTGATTTCTGCCCGACCGGCTTCGCGCACGAGAATAAAGTTGACCGTTGCGCCGAATTTCTTTTTGTCCGACAGCAGAGCATTAAAGATGGCTTCGCGGTCGTAGTTCAGCTCGGTCGGCAGACCGATGTGCTTCAACAGGTCGATGAGCGGCGCGGTCAGATCCTCGTTGCCCAGCAGAGCAGAGAGCCGCATCGCGGCCACCATGCCGATCGCCACCGCCTGACCGTGAGTGAGGTCGGTGTAGTTGCCCAGTTTTTCTGCTGCATGGCCGATGGTGTGGCCGAAGTTGAGAATCATGCGAAGTCCGGTGTCGTGCTCGTCGATGGCAACTACATCGCGCTTGATCTTAACGCACTCGTAAATGATATTCTCAATGTTGGACTTGTAGTCCGGCTGAGAAACCATCGTCAGGATTTCCCGGTTGGAAATATAGCCGTACTTAACGACCTCGGCCATGCCGTCCGCAAAGGTGCTGTCCGGCAGGGAAGCGAGCACGTTCGGGTCGATGAGCACGAGCCGCGGCTGATAGAACGCGCCAACGAGGTTTTTGCCCTCGGGAAGATCCACGCCGGTCTTGCCGCCGACCGAGGAATCCACCTGCGCGAGCAGCGTGGTCGGGATTTGACACAGCGATACGCCGCGCAGGAAGGTCGCTGCGGCAAAGCCGGTGATGTCGCCGACAACACCGCCGCCGAGCGCGATAATCAAATCCTTGCGGGTCATGCCGGCGGTCAGCAGATCATGGTAAATGCCTTCGACCGTGGAAAGCTGCTTGTGCTCCTCACCGGCGGGAATGACCGTGTGTGTCACCGGCAGGGAGAACTGCTTTTCCAGCTTTTCGAGATACAGCGGCGCCACCGTTGAATCCGACACGATATGCACGCGGCTGGGCGAAAAGGTTTCGAGGATTACCGCGCCTGCACGGTCCAGCAATCCGGTTTCGATATGAATTTCGGACACGCCGTTCGCGCCCGTCAGACTCAGCGTTTCTGCCATTTTTACAACACCCTTTTGGTTGAATTAGTAATTAGGAATTCGTAATTAGTCGGTGCGAAACCGGATTACTGATTCCCGTATATTTGCGAAAGAGGTCGGTGGAACACCGACCTCCGGCTATGTTACATTATAATATGTATCAGATTTCTCTGTCAACTGCCGCTGCAACAGCGCGCAGTGCGTTCATGGTGTGGTGGAACGAATCGTAGGTCAGCGACTGTGCACCGTCAGACAGAGCGTGTGCAGGATCGTTGTGAACCTCGATCATCAGGCCGTCCGCACCGGCTGCAACAGCAGCCTTTGCCAGCGGCTCGACCATCCAGTAAATGCCGCCTGCATGGGACGGGTCAACGATGACCGGCAGATGGCTCATGCGCTTGAGCACCGGAACGGCGGAAATATCCAGCGTGTTGCGGGTGTACTTCTCGTAGGTGCGGATGCCGCGCTCGCAGAGGATAACGTTCTCGTTGCCGCCCGCCATGATGTACTCGGCGCTCATCAGGAACTCTTCCATGGTGTTTGCGAAGCCGCGCTTGAGCAGGATTGGTTTGCGGGTCTGGCCGAGTTCTTTCAGCAGCTCGAAGTTCTGCATATTGCGTGCGCCGACCTGGAAGCAGTCGCACTTGTCCATGAAGATGTCGATGTGCGCCGGATTGGTGATCTCGGTAACGACCGGCAGACCGGTTGCCTCGTGCGCCTTGTGCAGCAGCTCGAGGCCCTCGGCCTTCAGACCCTGGAAAGAGTACGGGGAAGAGCGCGGCTTCCACGCGCCGCCGCGGAGAACGGTCGCGCCGTCTGCCTGCACATGCTTAGCCACGTCGATGATCTGCTCCTCGCTTTCAACCGAACACGGACCTGCCATAACGACCAGCTTCTTGCCGCCGACAACAACGCCCGGTGCAATCTCAACGACAGAGTTGTCCGGATGGAACTTGCGGTTTGCCAGCTTGAACGGCTCCTGCACCTTGATAATGTTCTCAACCTGCGGGTCAAGCATGAGTGCGTCCTTGTCAACAGCGCCGGTGTCGCCGACCAGACCGATAACGATGGTGCCCTCGCCGTAGATCGGGTTTGCCTTTACGTTCCAGCGCTCGATATGCTGGGACAGCTCCTCAACGTGCTCATGGGTCGTGCCCTGCTTCATAATGATGATCATGTTGTGTATCTCCTTTATATAGGTGGTGTTTGCTGTTTGTCACGGCGGAATGGGTATAAAAAAAGCCCTTCATCCACAAAGAGGGACGAAAGACAAACGGTTCCGCGGTACCACCCACATTCGGCATCATAATGCCGCACTTTTTCGGATACAAATATATCCTATCCCTGTAACGGAGGAAATCCGTCAGCGCCTAATTCGATCGGGTTCAGCGCCGCAGCTCAGGAGGGAACTTCATCGTACCGGCGTCTGCGTCCGTTTCCAGTCATGCCGGACACTCCCTGAAAGCCGCACTTGGAACGATTACTTTCCTCTGTCATCGCTTTGTGCAATATTTGTGTTTATTATATCGCTGGACGGGCGAGTTGTCAATGACTGATTTGACATGGTTCAATGAAAAAATGCATAAATTTTCATATATTCTGACAAGCCCCTGGCCTTCCGCACGTCAAGCGGATGCGTAATGAACCACCGCGGGGCGGGATGAGGTCATCCTGCCCTGCAATACAGATTGGCAATGAAGGATAATGGTCAATCACAACATTCATTTTCCATCCTCAATTCTCAATTTGCCATTCTACTTTGGTAATCTGCGGCATAGTCTATAGTGGTGATGAAAATGGACAAACGAAAAGCGGCCTTCCGGCAGGCGATTTCGTGCCTGCCGCCGATACGGCGGGCACAGCTGGAGCGGCTGGACAGGCCGGAGGACATCGAGGAATTACGCTTTCGTGCGGGACAGCCGCCTGCGGCGAGAACCGCCGTCGGAGAGCGGCCGCTCCCGCTTGAGGCGGTCGCATCGGCGGAGCTGCGCGAGATGCTCAGCCGCGCCGCGCAGTATTCCGTGCATAGTTATACAGACAGTCTGCGGCACGGCTTTCTGACGTTATCCGGCGGGCATCGGCTGGGCATCTGCGGCACAGCCGCCGAAGAGGACGGCCGCGTTCTCGGGGTGCGCGGCCTGAGTTCAATCAACCTGCGCATTGCACATCAAGCCGAGGATTTACAGGCGCAGATTGCCCGCTGGATAGGAACGGACGAGCGCAGCCTGCCTTGCTCCTGTCACCGCCGGGATATGGCAAAACGACCTTGCTGAGAGAGTGGGTGCGCTATTTCTCCGACCGCGGTTTCACTGCCGCGATTGCGGACGAGCGCAGCGAGATTGCCGCTCTTGCGGACGGTGTACCGCAGCTTGCGGTCGGGCGCTGCACGGATGTGATGGAAGGCTGCTCGAAATGGCAGGCGGCGGTCATGCTGCTCAAAACCATGTCGCCTGCCCTGCTCGCTCTTGATGAAATTACTGCGCCTGAGGACGCAAAGGCGGTATCGCTCTGCACGCACTGCGGAACGGCAGTGATTGCGTGTGCACACGCGGCCGGACTGGATGATCTGCGGCAGCGGCCGATCTACCGTGAGCTGCTCGCACTCGGCGCATTTCATCAGGCGGTTATTATCGAAAAACGGGACGGACAGCGGGTCTACCGCATGGAACGATGGGAGGAGACGAAATGTTAAAGCTGATCGGTTCGGTGATGGTGTTCGGCTCATGTGCGGCGCTCGGACTGTCCGCGCGGCAAAATCTGCGGCGCAGAGTGGCGGCGGCAGACGCTATGCTGCTTGCGCTCGGTCTTATCCGCAGCGAGATTTCCGGAAGACGGACACCTATGCCGGAAATTGTCGGTCTGCTGGCGGAAAACGAGCAGCCGATTATCCGCAAAGTCTTTCGCACGCTGCAGCGCCGCCTGCGGGAGCAGAACGGCCTGTCGCTCGGCTACCTGTGGCGCAGCACCTTGCGGGACTGCCGCGCACAGGTCGGACTTGGCACGCAGGAGTGTGATATTCTGTGCGACGCCGCAAACTACTTAGGCCGCTACGATGCGGACGAGCAGCTGACCGGTCTTACGCAGGTGGAGCGGCGGCTGGCGGCTTCGCGGGAGGCGGCACAGGAGGATTTGGCAAATCGGGGGAATCTGTACCGGACCTGCGGCATTGCGCTCGGTTTGCTGGTGATTCTGGTGCTGATCTAAGCGGAGGAAAACGATGGATGTTGATCTGATTTTCCGCATTGCGGCGGTAGGAATTTTAGTGGCGGTGCTCGGACAGCTGCTCTCCCGCTCGGGCAGGGAGGAGCAGGCGCTGATGACGACACTCGCGGGTTTAATTGTCGTTTTGATGCTGATTGTTCAGGAAATCGACCGCCTGTTCACCATGATGAAAAATGTATTTGGGTTTTGAAGATGGAATTAGGCTTGATTTGCGGCATTGTCCTTGCGGCGCTCACGCTGTCGCTGGTGCTGAAAAAGGACGCGCCCGCTATCGCGTTTCTGCTGGTGCTGACGGCAGGCGTGATCCTGCTTTTGCGGGTGTTCAGCGCAGCCGGAAGCGCGGCGCAGCGGTTTTCCGGTCTGCTCTCGCAGTGCGGCTTGGATTCCGCGCTGTATCTGCCGGTGTGCAAGGCAGTCGGCGTGGCGGTCGTGGTGCGGATTACATCTGCGCTTTGCCGGGACGCCGGTCAATCCGCGCTTGCCGCCAAGGTGGAGATTGCAGGCGCTGTCCTGACGCTTTCTGTGTGCCTGCCGCTTTTCGAGCAGGTGCTCGACCTTATTACGGAGTGGGCGGTATGAGCAAATGCAAACTGGCGCTGAATGCTATTCTCGTGCTCCTGCTGTTCCTGCCGTTCGCGCATGCGGCCGTGAGTGAAGAACAGGTGCAGTCAGTCGGCGGCAGCAGTCTGACTGACGCTATGCCGAACAGTGCGCGGCAATACCTTGACGGCGTATCGCCGGAAAACGCGGACACGCTGTCGGATTCGGTCTCCCGCGTGCTGGAAAACATGACCTCGGACAGCCAAAGTGCGATTCGGACTGCACTTGGCGGACTGTTGCGCGTAGCCGTGATTGTGCTGCTGGCCTCGGCGGCGCGCGGCTTTTCTGCGGCGGCGGGCGGCGAGGCCAACGACTGGATCGACATGGCGGCGGCACTTGGCTGTGCGGCAGTGCTCCTGCGGGATTTCACGGGTGTGCTGTCGCTCTGCCGCGACACGCTCGACCAGATCGGCGTGTTTTCGGGCACGCTCCAGCCGGTGCTCGCCACTGTACTTGCGACCGGCGGCAACACGGCGACCGCAACGGTTTTACAGGCGGCGACCATGGTGGTGTTTGATCTTGTGATACGGCTGGTGAACGCCCTGCTTGTTCCGGCGGCGTGCGCGTATCTTGCTATCACGGCGGTGGATGCTGCGGCAGGCAACGGCATGCTGCGCGGCATCGCGGACGGCATAAAAACCCTGATCTCGGGTGTACTTAAACTCATTTTAACGCTGTTCACCGCATATCTTGCGATAGCGGGCGGTGTTTCCGGCAACGTGGACCGCATGACGCTCAAGACCGCGAAACTTGCGGTGTCCGGTGCGGTTCCGGTGGTCGGCGGTGTGATTTCGGACGCGACCGAAACCATGTTGTCCGGTGCAGCTCTGCTGCGCGGCTCGATCGGCATTTTCGGGATGCTGTGTATAGCGGCTATCTGCTTTGTGCCGTTCGTTCGGGCGGGAGCAAGCTATTTGTGCTACAAGGCGGGTGCAGCCGTGCTCTCGCCGCTGTGCTCGGACGGCATGAAGCGGTTCCTCGAAAACGTAGGCACCGGCTTCGGTCTGCTGCTCGGCATGCTGAGCACCTGCTGTATGATTTTATTCCTCGAACTCGTGTATATGGTGGCGATGGTGAAACCAATATGACTGAATTACTGCAAACGATATTACTGCGCGTGACGATCGCGGGAGCCGTGTCCGCGGTGGCGCTCAAGCTGGCAGGCGGCGGAGCCTTAAAAGAGGTTGTGCGGACAGCTGCCGGTCTGCTCATGCTGCTGGCGCTCCTACAGCCGCTGGCGGGACTGCACTTGCTGTCGTGGAACTGGCAGAGCAGCGTCTCGCAGAGCGACTTAGACGAAATGCAGGCGCGCAACATGCAGACCACGATGAGCACGGTCGCGGCGAGCATTGCGAAGGCGGTGCAGCAGCGTGCAGAGGAAGCCGGTATTCCGTGCACGGTGAATGTGGAGATGGCAAATGACGCGGACGGACTGCTGCAGGTCGATAAAGTAACCGTGTACTACGACAGTACAGCGGCGAATCGCCTGTCCGAGCTGCAAAGTCTGCTGACCAAGGAATGCGGCGTACCCGCAGAACGACAGGAGCTGATTGCAAGATGAAACTGCCGGATAACGAAAACTTAACTGCCGTCAAGGAGAAAATCCTGCCGGTTTTGAAGAAATACCGGGCCGTGCTGGCGGTATTGCTCGCGGGCGTGCTGCTGCTCACCTCGGGGCACAGCGGAAACACGGAGCAGGTGCAGACCACAAGTGCGGATACAACGGTTTCGCAGTCGTTCGACCTGAACGACTTCCAGCAGGAGCTGCAGGCGCGGCTTGCCGCAATTTCCGGCGCCGGACGTGTGGAGCTCATGCTGTCGCTCGACCAGACCGAGGAATCGGTCTACGCGGTCAACACCCGCCAGACAAGCGGGAGTGACAGCCGCAGCCGGGAAAGCGATGTGAGCGTGGTCTCGAACGGCAGCTGCGGCGAAACGCCCGTGACGGTCAAGCGCGTTCTGCCGGTATTCCGCGGTGCGGTCGTGCTGTGCGATGGCGCGGATGACGCATCCGTTCGGCTGTCCGTCACACAGGCGGTGAGCACGGTGTGCGGCATCGGCGCAGACAAAGTTACGGTTCTGAAAATGCAATCCGATACATAAGGTATAGCAATTCGTTAGGAGGGCAGGCAGATGAAGAAGATCAAAAAACGCGGAGCGGTCTACGGTGTGATCGCGCTGCTGCTGTGCGCAGCGGCTTATCTGAACTGGAGCTACGTTGACACGCCGGAGGACCTTCTTGCGGCGCAGCAGACCGACACGCAGGCGGATACGCAGACCGATGCCTCGGCGGACAGCACCACCGGTGAGGGCGATTATTTTGCATCCTCACGGCTGACGCGCACGCAGGCGAGAGACGAAGCGGTGAGCACGCTCAAGGAGCTCAGTGAGAGCGATACCGCAGACCAGAGTGCAAAAGACGATGCGGCGGCACAGATTTCCGCACTGGCAGACGACACGGTGGCCGAAGCCAATATCGAGAGCCTGATTCGCGCCAAAGGCTATGAGGACGCAGTTGTGATGCTCGGTGACAGCAGCGCGAATATCGTGGTAGCGCCGCCGGACGGCGGTCTGCAGGCCGAGGACGTGGCTGTTATCCGCGATATCGTTATCTCGGAGACCGGCATGACGGCAGGGCAGATCAAAATTGTGGAAGCGTCTTAATAGACAGCGTGTATTTTTACTTTGCTTTTTACACAAACTGTGCTATAATGCTCTTAGACAATGCCGGATGATGGGATTGTCTCAAAAAAGGAGAGTGAGCACTATGGCAGATCACAAGGAGTACTGGTCCACCGAAAGCGATCAAGGCTCTATCCGTATCTCTGAGGATGTTGTTGCGTCTATCGCAGCACTGTCGGCCTCGGAAACCAAGGGTGTCAGCGGTTTGTATTCCAGCCTGACGAGCGACATTGTCGGCTTTATCAGTAAAAAGAATTTGTCCAAGGGCGTCCGTATCGAACTCGGCGACGATGATACCGTTAAGGTAGAGATCGGCTTCCTCGCACTGTTCGGCTACAACATTTGTGATGTGGCAAAGGAAGTGCAGGAGAACGTCAAGTCCTCGATCGAGTCCATGACCGGTCTGCGCGTTGTCGAGATCAACGTGCATGTCGGCGGCGTGACCTTCAAGCCGTCCGCTTCGGTTGAGGAAAAGGCCGAGCCGGCACCGTCCGAGACCGAAACTCCGGCGGAGACGGTAGACGCTGAGTAACATGAGCAAAACAGGCATGGCTGCGGCTGTGCCTGTTTTTCTGTTGCCCGGTTTTATGAAATATGGAATACCGCCTTGCGTTTTGCCCGAAAATAGGATAAAATAGTTATACTGAATAGTAGGCGAAATTTGCGTAAATATAGGAGGTCCTGCTGCATGAGTGTGATGAGCAGAACAAAAGCAAGAGAAATTGCGCTGCACCTGATCTTTGAGATGGGGTTCCAGCAGTTTGAAGAAGAAAACCTGAACGAGCGACTGGATGAGGAAATCATGAAGTCCATCAGCGGAGATATCGCACTGTATGCGGGCAAGCTGAGTGAGGAACAGACCGCGTATATCCGCGCGGTGGTAAAGGGCGTGGCAAACGACCTGCCGGTGCTCGATACCATTATCGAGGCCAATTCCAAGGGCTGGTCGCTCAACCGTCTGTCCCACATGACGATCGCGGTACTGCGTCTGGCGCTCTTTGAGATGCGCGATGTAGACGACGTTCCGGTCGGCGTAGCCATCAACGAGGCCGTTGAGCTGGCGAAGAAGTACGACACCGAGGATGCCGCTTCCTTCATCAACGGCGTGCTCGGCTCTGCCGCCCGTGCAGAGTTCCCGCAGGGAAAGCAGGAGAGCACCAATGCCTGAGCGCTTTCTGGGAATTGATACGTCCAACTACCGCACGTCGGCAGCGATTTACAACGCCGAGACCGGCGAGTGGGTCAACCGCGGCGGACTGCTGACCGTGCCGGAAGGCGCGATCGGTCTGCGCCAGTCGGATGCACTGTTCCAGCATACCGTGCGTCTGCATGAAAAAATCGAGGCTCTGCCGCAGGGAGAGGTGCGCGCCATCGGCGTCAGCACCCGTCCCCGCGCGGTGGAAGGCTCGTATATGCCGTGTTTTCTGGCAGGAGAGAGCGTCGCGCGGAGCGCGGCGCATTTGCTTTCCGTGCCGCTTTTTACCGTTTCCCATCAGCAGGGACATATCGCGGCGGCAGCGCTGTCGGCGGGAAAACTCGACCTGCTTGACGGCGAATTCCTGGCGTGGCACCTGTCCGGCGGCACGAGTGAGCTGCTGCATGTGAAGTGCGGCGCGGACGGCCTGCCGGACTGCACCTGCATCGGCGGCACGACCGACCTTGCAGCCGGTCAGCTGCTCGATCGCGCGGGAAATCTGCTTGGTCTGCCGTTCCCGTCCGGCGGCGCACTGGACGCGCTGGCGCTCACCGCCGAGCCGGAAAAGGGTTTCAAACCCAAGGTAAACGAGTGTAAATTCTCGCTCTCCGGTATGCAGAATCAGGTAGAGAATAAATTCAAGACCGCCGAACCGAAGCAGATGGCGCGGTTCGCGCTCGAAACTGTGGCGAATGCCGTTATCAAAGCCACCGAGCAGGCGCGCGAGCAGTATCATTGCCCGATTTTGTGCGCAGGCGGCGTCATGGCCAGCCAAATCATCCGTGCCCGCATGAATAAGCGGTTCGGCGGGGAGGTCTCCTTTGCGGAGCCAACGCTCTCTGGAGATAACGCAGTGGGCGTGGCAGTGCTGGCGGCAAAACTCTGTAACAGATAGGAGGTAGGAGTTAGGTGGTAGGGATGGAAAATGAACCAAACTCCTCAGTCCTGCCTCCTCACTCCTAACTTGTTGGAATGGCAACGATTTACACAGTATCTCAATTAAACAATGAAATAAAGGACTTGCTCGATGCGGTTCCCGGCTACCGCGGGTTAATGGTGCAGGGCGAAATCTCGAACTACAAGGCGCATTCGTCCGGGCATCACTACATGACGCTCAAGGACGAAAATGCGGCCATCAATGCGGTCATGTTCCGCTCGGACGCGATGCGGCTGAAATTCCGTCTGCAGAACGGCATGAAGGTCATCGTCAAGGCGCGCGTCAGCTCGTTCCCGCGCACAGGCGCGGTGCAGCTTTACGTCTCCGAGATCATTCCGGACGGTGCAGGTGCGCTCAACCTTGCGTTTGAGCAGCTCAAGGCTAAATTGCAGGCGGAAGGCCTGTTCTCCGAGCGGTATAAGAAGCCGATTCCGACCTGTCCGGACAGTATCGCGCTCGTGACCTCGCCGACCGGCGCGGCAGTGCGCGATATGATACGCATTCTCGGCCGCCGCTGGCCGCTGGCAAAGGTTGTGCTCTATCCGGCGCAGGTGCAGGGACAGGGCGCGGCGGAGAGCATTGCACGCGCGATCGCTCTGGCGAATGCCATCGGCGAAGCAGATGTCATTCTGTGCGGTCGAGGCGGCGGCTCGATGGAGGATTTGTGGGCGTTCAATGAGGAAGTGACTGCCCGGGCGATTTTTGCCTCCGAGATTCCGGTGATTTCCGCGGTCGGCCACGAGCCGGATTTCACGATTGCGGACTTTGTTGCCGATCTTCGTGCGCCTACGCCGTCCGGTGCGGCGGAGCTTGCCGTGCCTGACAGAGCCGAGTACGCGCTGAACTTACGCACACTGGATGCACGTCTGCACACGGCGGCGCACCGCAGAACAGAGCAGCAGAGAAAGCTGCTGGACGGTCTGCAGGAGCGGCTGTCGAACCGCACACCGATGAAATACATCGAGGAAAAACGCCTGCTGCTGACACAGACCGAGGAACGCCTGCTTTCGGCGGTTCCGGCGCGGCTGGAGACCGAGCACAACCGACTGAACGGACTGCGGCAGCGCCTGCTCACGGCAGGACAAAGCGGTCTGCACCGCTGTAAACTACGGTTCGCACAGACTGTGGCGACACTCGACGCAATGAGCCCGCTGCGCGTTCTGGGCCGCGGCTACGCGGTAGCGACCAAGGGCGCCAAGCATACGGTCGTAACCGATGCAGCGGCACTCAAGCAGGGAGACACCCTGCATATTCAATTTGCAAAAGGTGCGGCAGACTGCCGCGTGACCGATATCGAGGAGGACAAGTAACATGGCGGAAAGAACATTTGAAAGCCAGATGGCACGTCTGGAAGAGATCGTGCGGCTGCTCGAGCGCGGTGAAGCACCGCTGAACGAAAGCATGAAGCTGTTCGAGGAGGGCACCAGACTGTCCGCGTCCCTCGGCAAGCTGCTGGACAAGGCCGAGCAGAAGGTCACCGTCATGCAGGAGAACATGCAGGGTGAACTCACAGAGCAGCCGTTTGCGGCAGAGGAGGAAGCAAAATGACGTTTTCCGAGCAGTTAAAGGCAGATATTGCGCTCATTGAACCTGCACTGGAGAAATACCTCTCGCGGGAGACCGGCGAGGGTTACGACCGCATTTTCGAGGCTGCAAAGTACTCCGCGATGGCAGGCGGCAAGCGCCTGCGCCCGGTGATCGTGCTGGAATTCTGCCGCCTGTGCGGCGGCGATATCGAGAAGGCGCTGCCGTTCGCGTGTGCGCTTGAGATGATCCATACCTACTCACTCATCCATGATGACCTTCCGTGCATGGACAACGACGACTTGCGCCGCGGCAGACCGACCTGCCACAAGGCTTTCGATGAAGCGACGGCGGTCCTCGCGGGTGACGGACTGCTGACGGCGGCTTTTGAGACGGCTTCGGCGGCAAAGGATGTTCCGGCGGAGACCATCGTGCGCTGCATTCGTATTCTGGGCGAAAACGCGGGCATGAATGGCATGATCGGCGGTCAGGTGCTCGATATGGGCGCCGAGCACCGCAAAATCTCGCTCGACGAGCTGCGTCTGCTGCAGAAGCTGAAGACCGGGTGCCTGCTCCGTGCGGCGTGTGAACTCGGCTGTGCGGCTGCCGGTGCGACTGACGAGGACACCCTCACTCGGGCACGCGCTTACGGCGAAAAGCTGGGTCTGGCGTTCCAGATTGAGGACGATATCCTTGATATCGAGGGAGATGCCGCAACACTCGGAAAATCCATCGGCAAGGACGCGGCCAGTGAGAAATCCACATTTCCGTCTTTGCTCGGTCTGGAGGAATGCCGAGAGCTTGCGGCAAAGCTGACCGAGGAAGCAGTGAACGCGGTAAAACCGCTGAACGGTCATGCATTCCTTGTCGAACTGGCACGCAGTCTGACCGGCCGCACCAGGTAAGACGCATATTCACATAAAATTTACACACATTTCTTGAATATTTATGCGTTCTGTGTTAATATAACAGATAAGTGACGTAGTATCCTAGTCAGTTCATGCGATTCCCAAGACGGGCCTAAAAATCCGTAGACGGGCATATCGATGAAGTCTCTGGTGTTTGCTTCTTACGCCCAGTTTGGGGTGGATGCTGGAGGTTAAGGCTTGAGGGCGCGCTTCAATGGCATGAAGTACCGACCCTCTTGCCGTGGAGACCCGTGACTGTCGGATGCCTATAGCATTTCATAAGAGATTGATGGACGTCCAACGGCACGGGATGAAACCTGCAATGCGGTGCAGCGGAAGTTACAAAGGATTGATCACCGACGTAAGGACCAAAGTGCTGTGTGCAGTGTAGCCTGCCTTGAGTGGCCATGGTGAATAAGGTATCCGCCTGCGGTTTCCCGGCCAGGAATGCCGCGGGAATTGACTTTTGAAACCATGTCTGCAAAAGAGGCTAAGAATCGTTTTGACTGTAGTGGAAATCACCTAGGCTATTCTAACGAGGCAGACCGTGGATTGCAGTGCGGACTCAGTGGCAATTCGGTCCCGAACATGGTAACATCTCGGCACGGACTTTAATGGGAAACCCCCTTGACGGCGACGCGAGGCAGTCCGCGGGGAAAACCAACCGAACCTCAAGCCGCAAGATTTACTCGGTCTGCCGTCACTTACCCTATAAAAGAAAAGCCGTCTTTGCGGCTTATGATAGACGCTCCGGCGGCGGAATTTGCGGTTTGCCGCAATTTTCTGCTATTATGGAATAAATCCGGGGCAAAAATCGGTGAAGGAGTTATCTTCAGTGGATACGACCGACAAACAAAAGAAAAAACCGCCGCAAAAGCCCAAGGCTGTTAATACCGCATGGGTCGGCTTGATCACCGTCATCAGCTTTGCGCTGAGCGTTGTCATGTCCTATATCTCGAACGAAGCATTGGCCAGTGCGGGCACGATTCTGTCCTTTGCTGTGCTGCTGCTCTTCATTGCGCTCGGCATTGTGTTTGACATGATCGGCGTAGCATCCACCTCGGCGACCGAGAAGGAATTTCACTCGATGGCGGCCCACCGTGTGCGCGGCGCGCGCGAGGCGGTCTGGATGGTGCGAAACGCAGAGAAGGTTTCCAGCATCTGCAACGATGTGGTGGGCGATATCTGCGGCATTATCTCCGGTGCGACCGGAGCACTCATTGTTGCACATATCACCTCGGGGGTGAGTGCGGGACTCAAGGTTGTGGTATCGCTGCTGATTACCGGTCTGATTTCGGCACTGACCATCGGCGGCAAGGCAGCCGGCAAGGGCATCGCGGTAATGTGCAGCAGCAAGGTGCTGGCGCTCTGCGGACGCGTGCTGTCCGTTCTGCCGCTCAAGCTGGATAACCGAAAGTAACGATATAAATACAGATAAACTGCCTTTCCAAAGGTGGGGATATTGATGAAGCAGAAACGATACGGAATTTTAGACAATATAAGCAGTCCTGCCGATTTGCGCGGACTGTCGTACGACACACTCGGCGTGCTGTGCGCTGCGCTGCGCGAGTTCATTGTGGACTCGGTGTCGCAGACCGGCGGTCATTTGGCGTCCAATCTGGGCATTGTAGAGCTGGCTGTCGCACTCGAGCGCGAGTTCGACTCCTCACGCGACCGCATCATCTACGATGTAGGTCATCAGTGTTATGTCCACAAGATCCTGACCGGTCGGCGCGACCGCTTTGACACGCTGCGGCAGTACGGCGGTCTGTGCGGCTTTATGAAGCCGGAGGAGAGCATCACCGACCCGTGCATCACGGGACATGCCTCGGATTCGGTTTCGGTGGCGCTCGGCATGGCGCATGCACGCACGATTAAAAACCAGAAATACCACGTTGTCGCGGTCATCGGCGACGGTGCGCTGACCGGCGGCATGGCATATGAGGCGCTGAGCAGCGCCGGCACCTCGCGGGAGCCGTTGCTCGTGGTGCTCAACGACAACAATATGTCGATCGCCAAGAATGTCGGCGGACTCAGCCGCCATTTGTCGCGCCTGCGCGTCAGCCCGCAGTATCTGCGTGCAAAAACCCGCATCAAGGAGCGGCTCAGCCGTATTCCGGGCGGCGGAACGATCACGCGCGCGGTTTCGCGCTTCAAGGCTAAGATCAAGCGGGCTGTCCTGCCGACCTCGCTGTTCGAGCAGATGGGCTTTACCTATCTCGGTCCGGTGGACGGTCATGACATCAAGAGCGTGTGTGAGTTCATCGCACTGGCGAAAAAAATGAAAAAACCGGTTCTGCTGCACGTTATGACACAGAAGGGCAGAGGATATGCCCCGAGTGAGCAGCATCCGGAGAAATACCACGGCGTTTCCAAGTTCGACCGCGTAACAGGCGCACCGCTTGCCGCGAAGAAGGAGGACTTCTCTGCGTTCTTCGGCAAAGAGCTTTGCGCACTGGCTGAGAAGGACAACCGCATTTGCGCGATCACAGCGGCTATGCCGTCCGGCACGGGACTGACCCGCTTTGCGGAGAAATTCCCGGAACGCTTTTTCGATGTCGGCATCGCCGAGGAGCACGCCATCGGTATGGCGGCCGGTATGGCGGCACAGGGACTGGTGCCGGTAGCGGCCATTTACTCGACCTTCCTGCAGCGCGCTTATGACCAGATCGTTCACGATATTGCAATCGAAGGTCTGCACGTTGTCCTGTGCGTGGACCGCGCGGGCATTGTCGGCGCGGACGGCGCAACGCATA
This sequence comes from Butyricicoccus sp. OF10-2, assembly GCF_003481925.1. Lineage (NCBI taxonomy): Bacteria > Bacillati > Bacillota > Clostridia > Eubacteriales > Butyricicoccaceae > Butyricicoccus > Butyricicoccus sp. OF10-2. The sequence continues at coordinate 56,994 of NZ_QUMC01000006.1, forward strand.
ATGGTGTGCTGGATATCGCGTTCCTGCGGTCTGTCCCGGGCGTGAAGATTTTCTGTCCGTCCGACTTTGCAGAACTCCGAGCTATGCTGTCCCGTGCGATTTACAGGGAGACCGGACCGGTCGCTATCCGTTACCCGCGCGGCAGCGAAGGCGCGTACCGCAGGGAGCTGTCAGCACAGCCGCTCGTGTGCGTACACGAGCAATCCGGCAGCGAGGTGACGATCGTCACACACGGCATTATGGTCAATCAGGCAATCGATGCCGCGGAAATCCTCATGCACGAGGGCATCCGCGCACAGGTTTACAAGGTAAATGAAGTCGGCAGCGGACTGGAACAGGCGTATGCCGAGGAGAAGGAAAAACTCGGCGGCTGGTGTGTCGTTGCGGAGGACGTTGTGCCGAACGGCAGCGTCGGCGAGTGGCTTGCCGCGCACCGCAGCGAGCGTACCGATCTTCTGAACACCGGCAACCGCTTTCTGCCGCACGGCGGCGTAAACGAGCTGTACCGTCACTGCGGCATTGATGCCGAGGGCATTGCGGCATATATCATGAAAAATCGGAATGGGAAGGAGAACAGCGTTGGCTAAGAAGAGACTGGACGTATTGCTGTTTGAAAAGGGTCTTTGTCCCTCGCGGGAGCGTGCAAAGACTGCGATTATGGAGGGAATCGTTTACATTGCAGGCCAGAAGGCGGGCAAAGCAGGCGATATGGTTGACGAAAACGCCGAACTGGAGGTTCGCGGCAACGAGAACGCATTTGTGTCCCGCGGCGGCAAGAAGATCGAGAAGGCGCTCAACTACTTTAACATCGACCCGACCGATCTGGTCGTGATGGACGTTGGTGCATCGACCGGCGGCTTTACCGACTGCCTGCTGCGCCGCGGTGCGCGCAAGGTGTATTCCATCGACGTCGGCTATGGCCAGCTGGCGTGGAGTCTGCGTCAGGATCCGCGTGTCAAGTGCATGGAGCGCACCAATATCCGCTATGTAACGCCAGATATGCTGGAGGAAACGCCGTCGTTCTGCGTCATCGACGTGTCGTTTATTTCCCTCAAGCTGGTGCTGCCGGTCGTTTCCAGCCTGCTGACCGAGGACGGCCATGTTGCCAACCTTATCAAGCCGCAGTTTGAGGCCGGCAAGGGCAAGGTCGGCAAAAAGGGTGTTGTCCGTGAGCCGGAGATTCACCTTGAGGTGCTGCAGAATTATGTGGAAAACGCGCATGCGGCAGGCTTTAAGGTGCTTGATGTGACGTTTTCTCCCATCAAGGGCCCAGAGGGCAACATCGAATTTCTCGGCTATCTGGCAAAACAGGGCGAGGAGCACATTCCGGATCTGGCAGACGTTGTCCGTCAGGCACATGAGGAGCTGGACGCAAAGGCATGATGAAGAACATTTTCATCTATCCCAATCTGCGCAAGGACAGCGCACGCGATATCCTGCAGCCGGTGTGCGATCAGCTGCGGCGTGACGGTGTGCGGCTTATGCTGCCCAAGCAGATGCGGGTCGTGCCGCCCATCATTGAGGATGCGGATTACATGCAAACCGAGGACGCCGTGCAGTTTGCGGATATGGCGGTCGTGCTTGGCGGAGACGGAACCATGCTCCGTCTGGCGAGAGAGGCGGCGCAGAATCAGCTGCCGCTGCTCGGCATCAATGTCGGTCACGTCGGCTTTATGACCGAACTGGAACCGGCTGAGCTGCCCAAAATGGAAAAGCTGTTCACCGGTGAATTTTCACTGGACAGCCGCATGATGCTGCATGTTGCTGTGCAGCGCGGCGGGCGTATCGTGTATGAGAACGACGCGCTCAATGATATTGTTATCGCAAAGGGCACCGCGTTCCGCGTGGTGCGCGTCGGCATTTCGGCGGACAACGAGGAGGTCACCCGCTTTAACGGTGACGGCGTGATCGCGGCAACGCCGACCGGCTCAACGGCTTACGGTCTGTCGGCAGGCGGCCCGGTCATTGAGCCGAGCGCGGAAAACATCGCTGTTATTCCCATCTGTGCGCACGCACTGGCGGCGAAGTCGTTCGTGTTTGCGCCCGAGCGCAGCGTGTCCATCACCGCAGCCTGTGAGGGCGGCAGTGAGGTGTTCATCTCGGCGGACGGCGGACAGGGCTTTGCCGTGCGGCCGGATGATCGGGTCATTATCACCCGTTCCGACCTGCAGACGCGGCTGATTCGTCTGAAAGGCAATAGTTTTTATCGAATTTTACAGCAGAAGCTGTGAGCGGCGCTGCTATAAGAGAGGAAAACGCGAACGATGAAGTTTCAACGACAGGCAAAAATCCTCGATCTCATCGACCGGTTTGAGATGAAACGCAGGAGGATTTGACCGCACATCTGCGGGCACTCGGCTACAACACCACACAGGCGACCATTTCGCGCGATATCAAGGAGCTGCGGCTTATCAAGACGCTCTCCTCGGAGACCGGTAAGTACAAGTATACCTCCTCGAACGCCGGTGCGGCGGATAGCTTCACCACGCGTCTGCGCAACATTTTCCGTGAATGCGTCACGGATATTGATGCGGCGCAGAACATGGTCGTCATTAAAACACTGCCCGGTCTGGGACAGGCGGCGGCAATGGCGATTGATGCCATGCGCGCACCCGATGTGGTCGGCACGCTTGGCGGCGACGATACCGTATTCGCCGTTATGCGCGATAACGACAGCGCGCAAAAGTTCTGCAAACAGGCAAGAGACATTCTAAAGTAAGCGAGGGATAAGGCGGCAATGCTGCAATTACTCCACATTGAAAATATAGCGGTCATCGAACGTGCAGACATCGAACTCGATAAGGGTTTGACCGTGCTTTCCGGCGAGACCGGCGCGGGCAAGAGTATCGTTATTGATTCGATCGGTGCGCTGCTCGGCAAGCGCGTCAGCCGCGATTTAGTGCGCTCGGGTGCGCAGAAAGGCTTTGTCAGCGCGGTATTCACCGATCTGCCGCGTGCTCTGCGCGAACTGCTTGACGAGCTTGCACTTTCCGGTGACGAGCCGGACACGCTGTACGTCCAGCGGCAGATTTCCGCAGACGGCAAGAGCACCTGCCGCGTGAATATGAAGCCGGCCAGTGCAGCTGTCCTGCGGCAGCTGGCGCCGTACCTGATCGACATTCACGGTCAGAATGACGGTCAGAAGCTGCTCGATGAAGCACATCACATCGAATATCTGGACGGCTACGCAGGCTGTGCCGAAATACTCGAGCGATACCGCCCGAAATATCAGGCGCTGGTGACACTCCGGCGGGAGATTACCGCGCTGGAGACCGGCGAGCAGGAACGCCTGCAGCGCATCGACATGCTGACCTTCCACAAGGAGGAAATCGAGCAGGCGGCACTTAAACCCGATGAAGATGAGGTGCTTGCACAGCGCAAGGCGTATTTCGATCACGCGGGCAAGATTGCGGGCGCACTCGAGCAGGCGCGTATGGCGCTCTCGGGTGACGATGAAATTGCGGGTGCGTGTGAATTGCTCGATCAGGCGGCAAACGCCATCGAGAGTCTGCGCGAAGTGTCGGACGCCTTCGACGGCATGGCCGAGCAGGCAGAGGAAGTGCGTCTGCTGGCGGCAGACCTGCGCGACAGCGTGGCAAGTCAGGGGGACAATCTGGACTTTTCTCCGGCAGAGCGCGAGATGGTCGAGCAGCGCTTGGATGAAATCTACCGTCTGAAGCAGAAATACGGCGGCACGATTCCGGAAATCCTCGCGTACCTTGAGAAGATAACCGCCGAGCTGGATACGCTCGAGAACGCGGACGACCGCAGGGAAGAACTGTGGGAGCAGTACCGCGGCATGCTCGCGGAGGCCAAGGGCATCGCGGCGGAACTCACCGAGCAGCGCCGCAAGGCTGCCAAGCAGCTGGAGGGCGAAATCGTGCGCGAGCTGAGCGAACTCGACATGGATAAGGTAAAAATGCGGGTTGCGGTCCGCACCGGCACCAAGCTGTCCGCGCACGGCTGCGACACCGTGACATTTGAGATTTCGGTCAATCCGGGTGAGCCGGAAAAGCCGCTCTCCAAGGTGGCCTCCGGCGGCGAGCTAAGCCGAATTATGCTTGCGCTTAAAAACGTATTGACGGCGGGCGAAGATGTTGGTATGCTGATCTTTGACGAGATCGACACCGGCGTTTCCGGCCATGCGGCTCAGCAGATCGGCCGCAAGCTGTCTGCCATTGCGAAAAAGAAGCAGACACTGTGCGTTACCCATCTGCCGCAGATTGCCGCTATGGGCGACCACCACCTGCGCATTTCCAAATCCGTGCGGGACGGCCGCAGCTACACCGATGTCAGCCCGATGGACAGAGCACACCGCGTAGACGAAATTGCACGTCTGCTCTCCGGCGAGGAAATCTCGGATGCAGCACGCCGCAACGCAGAGGAACTGCTCGACGCGGCCGGACAGGGAGCGTGAACCCGTGGTAATCATAGACGAACGCAGAAAAGAGCGTGCTCCATAACGGTATTCGGACTCTTTTATCATAGAATGCAAACAAATTGAAATACAGGAGACAGAATAATGCAGCTTTACGACGAACTGAAAGCGCGCGGTCTGATCGCGCAGGTAACGAACGAAAAAGAGATCAGCGAGATGATCAACAACGGCAAGGCAACCTTCTACATCGGCTTCGATCCGACCGCGGACAGCCTGCATGTTGGCCACTTTATGGCGCTCTGCCTGATGAAGCGCATGCAGATGGCAGGCAACAAGCCGATCGCGCTGATCGGCGGCGGCACCGCTATGATCGGCGACCCGTCCGGCCGTACCGATATGCGCTCGATGATGACTGTCGAGACCATCCAGCACAACTGCGACTGCTTCAAGAAGCAGATGGAGCGCTTCATCGAATTCGGTGAGGGCAAGGCGCAGATGGTAAATAACGCCGACTGGCTGATGAACCTCAACTACATCGAGTTCATCCGCGACATCGGCTCGTGCTTCTCGGTCAACAACATGCTCCGCGCCGAGTGCTTCAAGCAGCGCATGGAGAAGGGTCTGAGCTTCCTCGAGTTCAACTACATGCCGATGCAGTCCTACGACTTCTACTACCTGTTCAAGAACTACGGCTGCAACATGCAGTTCGGCGGCAACGACCAGTGGAGCAACATGCTCGGCGGTACAGAGCTGATCCGCCGCAAGCTGGGCAAGGACGCGCACGCGATGACCATCACTCTGCTGCTCAACTCCGAGGGCAAGAAGATGGGCAAGACCGCTTCCGGCGCCGTTTGGCTCGATCCGAACAAGACTTCTCCTTACGATTTCTACCAGTACTGGCGCAATGTGGACGATGCGGACGTGCTCAAGTGCATCCGTATGCTGACCTTCCTGCCGCTTGAGGAGATCGAGGCGATGGACAGCTGGGAAGGCGCACAGCTGAACCGCGCGAAGGAAATCCTCGCATACGAGCTGACCGCTCTGGTACATGGCAAGAAAGAGGCCGAAAAGGCACAGACCGCTGCCAAGGAGATCTTCGTTTCCGGCGGTGCGGCTGCCAACATGCCGACCACCACGCTGACCGATGCGGACTTCACTGACGGCCAGATCGGTGTGCTGACGCTGCTCGTGAAGTGCGGCCTCGCGTCCTCCAACGGTGAGGCGCGCAAGCTAGTGCAGGGCGGCGGCGTATCGCTTAACGGTGAGAAGGTCGCGGACTTCAAGCAGCAGCTTGCCAAGGACTTCTTTAACGAGGAGTGCATGATCAAGAAGGGCAAAAAGACCTTCCATAAGGCAATTCTTGGCTAAAAAGCTGTCGAGGGACGATCTTTCCTGATAGACGCAAAGAAGCGGCGTGAACGTAGGGTTCACGCCGCTTTTTATATCTGGAATTTTAAGAGAGAAATCGCTCTGCCACCAGCATGACCAGCGGCAGCGTCGCCACGGACAGGATGGTGGACAGGCATACATACGACACCGCCTGCCGGTAGTCCTGATCGAACTTCTGCGCGAAGATAGCTGTGCTGCTGGCAACAGGCGTTGCGGCTGCGATCAGCGTAATCAGCGTGATCTCGCCGCGGGCAAAGGGGAACAGCAGGAAGATGAGCACCGTCACCGCCGGAACGACAAGCAGGCGCACGGCAGAGACAACGTACAGCCTTGCACTCGCGAACAGGTCGCGCAGGCGCACCTTGGACAGATAGAAACCGAGAATAATCATCGCCAGAGCAGTATTGGCATCCGCGATGTAGCCGATCGTGCCGGTGACGACCGAGGGCAGCGTCGGCTGAGCCACAAACAGGATGAGACCGATTACCATGGAGATGAAAACCGGATTGACGAACACCATTTTCAGATTGATGGTTTCCTTTTTGCCTGATATAATAACAATACCGTACGTCCACTGCAGCAGATTGACAAGCGTGCTGTATGAGACAACGTAGAACGCCGCCTCCGCGCCGAATACAGCTGTGACAAGCGGAATGCCGATGAAGCCGGCGTTGCCGAACGCGACCGCAAAGTTTTCAATCCGGTGCCGAGTGCCGCAGGTGAGGTACGCCACGCCGATGGACGCGATAAATGCGATCACCGCGATAACAGCCGAAATGCCCATGGCACGTAGCTTGTCCATGCTGAACTCGGACATGTAGCTGCGCAGGATAACGCACGGAATGACCGCATACAGCAGCACGTTGGATAGATCACGGCTACCCTGTTCGGTTATCATGCCGCGGCGGGAAAGAAGCAGGCCGAGCATCATCAAAAGAAACATGATGATCGTCTGCTGAAGCAGAATTTGAGTAATCATAAGGGAAATTTTCCTGTACTTTCATAGAATGGAGGGGAACGCAATGGAATTATACCAGCTTCGGCAGTTTGCCGCCGTAGCCAAATACGAAAATATGACGCGCGCCGCCGAGAGCCTGAACGTGGCACAGCCCGCTGTATCCAAAACCATACGGAATCTGGAAAGCGAGCTGGGAGCCGAGTTATTCGAGCGAACGGGAAAGGGATTGCGCCGCACCGAGCAGGGAGATATCCTGCTGCGGTACGCACGGACGATACTGGAAGCCGAGCGCGACGCACGCGGCGAAATCGAGGAGAGCCTGCACCGGACAGGTGGTCTGTGCATCTGTGCGCTGTCGTGCGCGGAGCGTATCAGCGAGATACTCGCGGGGTTTTCCGCCGAGTACGGCAATCTGGATCTGCGCATCAGCAGTACGCCCGAGGGCAGCGACCTGCTGCTCGATTCCGCGGTATCGCGGGACGAGGTGCCTGCAGGCGCCGTCCTGCTGTACGATGAGGAGATGTGCGTGGCTGTGCCCGAGGGACACCGGTATGCCAATCGGGAAAGCGTATCGCTGACAGAACTTGCCGACGATCCGTTTATCGCGCTGAGCAATTCGCAGTCGTTCCGGCAGATTTCCGAGCATATTTTCCGATCAGCAGGTATGGAGATGCACGCCGCTATCGAGTGTGACAGCGCGGCCTTGCAGATCCGACTGCTGTCGTGCGGCATGGGTGTTGCACTGGTCGCGTCCGGCGAGTGGCGGCAGGTCTGCGAGGACGCAGGCGTGCGCCTGCTGCACATCAAGGACGCACAGTGCCGCCGGTATATCTATGTGCAGACGCTCGGACGGTTCCGCACGCAGAGCATTCGCGCGTTTACTGCGTATTTGGAGCGGTATTTTGCGCAGATGGCGTAAATCCGCGACAGGTCATGCGGCATGTACCTCGAGAGGAACTTTTTCACCGAGTTCAAACTGATGCAGGCTTTCGAGCGAGCACTGAACCATATCGAACACCGCCTGATCGGTGAAGAACGCAACATGCGGGGTAACGATAGTGTTCTGGAAGGATTTCAGGATGATGTAATCGTGGTTGGTGACGCGGCTGTTGTAATTGTGATCGACGCGGATCACGTCATCCTCACCCTCAAAGCAGTCCACGCCGACCGAGCCTACACGGCCGGACTCAATGCCGTCGATCAGAGCACGGGTGTCGATCAGAGCGCCGCGTGCGCAGTTGATGATGACAACACCCGGCTTCATCTGCTGAATAGCTTCGGTATTGATCATGTGGTAGGTGCTGTCGTTGAGGAAGGTGTGCAGCGTGATGACATCGGACTGCGCATACAGCGATTCGAGCGAAACGTACTCCACGCCCATCTGCTTCATTTCCTCGGACGGGAACGGGTCATGTGCGATAATGCGGCAGCCAAAGCCGGACAGATTGTGAATGACGGCCTTGCCGATACGGCCGGTGCCGATGACGCCGACGGTCAGGTTCTGCATCTCCATGCCGCGGGCCGCACCGGATGCGCCGAGCGAGTAGTCTGCGGTGTGCGAGCGGAACATGATGTAGCCGGCCTTGCGGATGCACATCAGCATGAGCATAACCGTGTAGTTGGAAACGGCATACGGCGAATATCCGGCGTGGGATACGCGAATGCCGAGACGCTCTGCAGCTTTCAGGTCTACATTATCGTAGCCGATGGTGCGCAGGGCCACATAGCGGACACCGTTCTCGGCCAGCTTTTCCAGAATCGGCGCAGGCAGGTCGCAGGTGCAGGAAATGCCGTCGTAGCCGCGGGTCAGCGCAACATTATCGAGGGTCAGCGTGTCCTTCTGCAGCGTAAGGTCCATATCAAGCGACTGACTGAAGTGATCGAAAAACGCGCGTTCGTCCGGACGGGCGTTGAATGCCATAACTTTCATTTTTATTACTCCTTGATCCATTCGTGGGTGAGCTTGCCGAGAATTTCGATGCCCTTGACGATCTGCTCGTCGGTCGGGGTAGAATAGTTGAGACGGAAGGCGTTGGACACCTGCTTTTCGTCTGCCAGGAACGCTGAGCCGGGCACGCAGAGTACACCGCGCTGAATCGCTTCGCGGACAAACGGCTGCGAATCCATGCCGTCCGGCAGGAAGGCCATGGCGAACAGGCCGCCTTCCGGCTGCGAGAACGTGACCGCCGGATGGAAGGTGCGGCGCATGGTATCGAGCATGAGATTGCACTTAGCGCGGTATACGTCACGCGCTTTGTCGAGGTGCGCGGCAAAATCGTACTTGGTCATGTACTCGTTGCAGACATATTGGAACAGCACGTTAGAGTGTACATCGGTGGTCTGCTTGGCGATGGTCAGCGGCATGGTGAGCGACTTGTTGAACACAAGGAAGCCCAGTCGGAACGCAGGAGCCATAACCTTGGAAAAGCTGCCTGCGTACAGCACGCGGCCTTCGGTGTCCATCGACTTGATGGTTGGCACATCCTCGCCGGAGAAGCGCAGCTCGCCGTACGGGTTGTCCTCGAGGATGGCAATGTCGTATTTGCACGCCAGCTCATACACCTTTTTGCGCTTTTCAAGCGTAGTTGTGATGCCGGACGGATTCTGGAAGGACGGAATCGTGTACAGCAGCTTGGCCTCGGGGTGCGCCTTGAGAGCGGCCTCGAGCGCATCCGTATCCATGCCGTCCTGCTGCATCGGAATGCCGATCAGCTTGGCGCCATACGAACGGAATGTGTTCAGGCAGCCGACAAAGGCCGGGTCCTCAGTCAGAATGACATCGCCTTCGTTTACCAGAACTTTAGTGGTCAAGTCGGCGCACTGCTGACCGCCGGACAGGATGAACAGCTCATTGTTCTCGAAATCAAAACCCTGTGTGCGGGTGAGGTAGTCCTTCATCGTATCGCGCAGCGGCGTGTAGCCCTCGGACAGACCGTACTGCAGAACAGAGACCGGTGCGTTCTTCATGACGTCCGCGATGATGTCCGCAATCTCGGGTACCGGGAAGGTCTCTGCGGACGGGTTGCCGCCGCCGAACGAGATCATGTTCGGGTCTGCGCCGAGCTTGAACAGCTCGCGGATGGCCGAGCCGTGCACATCACTCATACGGTTGGAAATTTCATACTGCATATCTATCGCTCCTGTTAAGATTTGGAATACAAGAAAACAAAAAGGTGCTGAAACCCCTTAGTCGGTAGGTTTCAGCGCCTTTGCTGATGGTTCTATTGTAAACCTGCACAAGAAATTTGTCCAATATCTGTTGTTTATGACGATATAACGGGAAAGAATACATGCTATGCCTTGAAGAATCACGCAAAACCTGCGATAATAGTAGGAGTTAGAATCACTCGAACATGAAAGCGAATTTTGCTATGAAACATATCTGTATTGGCATCACGGCGCACGTTGATGCCGGAAAACCACTCTGTCGGAAGCCATGCTGTATCAGGCGGGTGCGCTGAAAAAATTAGGCCGCGTGGATCATCAGGATGCGTTCCTCGATACGTTTGCGCTCGAGCGCGCGCGCGGCATCACAATTTTCTCCAAGCAGGCGGAGTTCTCTCTGCCGCACACCGAGGTGACACTGCTGGACACGCCCGGTCACGTTGACTTTTCGGCGGAGATGGAACGCACACTGCAGGTGCTCGACTGTGCGGTGCTGGTCATAAGCGGCACGGACGGCGTGCAGGCGCATACGGAAACGCTGTGGCGGCTGCTGACGCGGCAGGGAATCCCGACGTTTCTGTTCATCAACAAGATGGATTTGGACGGCGCAGACCGAAATGCACTCCTGCAGGAGCTGAAATCGCGGCTGGACAGCGGCTGTGTGGACTTCACTTCGACGGACACAATGGCAGAGGAGCTTGCCGTATGCGATGAAGGTCTGCTCGAGCAGTACCTCGAGACAGGAATGGTGGATGACAGCCAGATCGCACAGCTGGTTGCGGAACGAAAAGCGTTCCCGTGCTACTTCGGCTCGGCGCTCAAACTGGACGGCGTGGACGCGCTGCTGGATGGTCTGGAACGATATCTTCCTGCACCGCAGTACGGCGCGGACTTCGGTGCGCGCGTGTTCAAAATCGCGCGTGACGCACAGGGCAACCGCCTGTCATATCTCAAAATCACCGGCGGTGCGCTGTCCGTGCGCGAGCAGCTTTCGGGCGGCGAGGACGGCGGCTGGCAGGAAAAAGTGAGCGGCATCCGCATCTACTCGGGTGAAAAATTCCGCACGGCTGAGCGCGTCGAGAGCGGCATGGTCTGTGCGGTGACAGGACTCACGCACACGCGTCCGGGTATGGGTCTTGGCGCGGAAGCCGGTGCACTGCCGCCGGTGCTCGAGCCGGTTCTCGGCTATCGCGTGTGCCTGCCAGAAGGGTGTGACGCACATGTCATGCTGCGCAATCTGCGCCAGCTCGAGGAGGAGGACCCGCAGCTTCGGGTGGTGTGGAACGAGCGGCTTGGCGAGATTCACCTGCAGCTAATGGGGGAGGTGCAGCTGGAAATCCTCACCAGCGTTATCGCGGAACGCTTCGGCGTGGATGTGACCTTTGATGAGGGCAGCATCGTCTACCGCGAGACGATCACCGAGCCGGTGATCGGCATCGGCCATTTCGAGCCGCTGCGGCATTACGCCGAGGTGCATCTGCTGCTTGAACCGGCAGAGCGCGGCAGCGGCATTCAGCTGTCAACGGCGTGTCCGACCGATGTGCTCGACCTGAACTGGCAGCGATTGATCCTCACGCATCTGGCGGAAAAACCGCATTTAGGCGTGCTGACCGGTGCACCCATCACGGATGTGAAGATAACCATCCTGCAGGACGTGCACACGTCAAGCATACGGAAGGCGGCGACTTCCGTGAGGCGACCTACCGCGCCGTCCGCAACGGCCTTATGCGCACAGAAAGCCTGCTGCTTGAGCCGTATTATGCGTTTCGGCTGGAGCTGCCGGACGAGTGTGTCGGACGCGCCATGACCGACATTCAGCGAATGAACGGCACGTTCGAGCCGCCCGAGCAGGGTGCTCACGGTTCGATTCTGACCGGAACGGCGCCGGTTTCCACCATGCGCAACTACTGGACCGAGGTCGCGGCGTACACCAAGGGACGCGGTCGGCTGTCGTGCACGCCGAACGGCTACGCGCCTTGCCACAACGCGGAGGAAGTCATCTCGCAGCTGCCTACGACCCGACCGCCGATGTGGAGAATACGCCGGATTCCGTGTTCTGCTCGCACGGTGCAGGCTATGTTGTCAAGTGGAATGAGGTGCCGGAGCACGCGCATATTGATACTTCAAACGTGCTTAAACCTAGGGAAGAAGAGCCGGAACAAGTCCGCCCGGTGCGTTCCTCCGGCACAGGCGGTGGAGACGGCTTCGGCGGCGACGCGGAACTGCGGGCCTTGTTTGAACGCACCTACGGTCCGGTCAAAAACCGCGGCTTTGAAGCCTTCCAGCAGAGCCGTAAAAAGGCCGCGACGCTTGAGCAGCTGTACGTCACCCGCATTCGTGAGGACGATTATCTGCTCGTGGACGGCTACAACATCATCTTCTCGTGGGACGAGCTGCGCGACATTGCCGCCCGTGATGTCAACGCAGCCCGTGAAGCGCTCGTCAACGTGCTGAGCAATTATCAGGGTGTGCGCAGATGCCATCTTATTCTCGTGTTCGATGCCTATAAGGTCAAAGGCGGCACCGGCTCAATTGAGCAGCGCGGCGGCATCCATATTGTCTACACCAAGGAGGCCGAAACTGCGGATATGTACATTGAGCAGGCGTCCTACGACCTGTCGCGCAAGCACCGTGTTCGGGTGGCTACCTCGGATGGTATGGAGCAGATGATCATTCTCGGACATGGCGCAGAGCGTATCTCCGCGACCGAGCTGCACTGGGAAGTAGAGCAGGCCAATGAGCATATTGAGGCAATTCTGAAAAAATTGTAAACAAAAATCGGTTTGGACTTGAATTCATAGTAAACCTGTGGTATATTAGTAAAAAGGGGAATTTGCAACTATGAAGATTTCAACCAAAGGAAGATATGCGCTTCGTCTGATGATCGACTTGGCGCAGCATGACGCAGGCGGCTACATTCCGCTGCGCGATATTTCCAAGCGACAGCAGATTTCGGCCAAGTATCTGGAGCAGATCGTGGTGCAGCTTTCGCGTGCGGGCTTTGTTATCTCGACGCGAGGCGCACAGGGCGGCTACCAGCTGGCGCGGCATCCTTCGGAGTATACCGTGGGCGATATTCTGCGCATTACCGAAGGCTCTCTTGCACCGGTGGCTTGTTTGGAGCATGAGCCAGTGGATTGTCCTCGTGTAGATGAATGCATTACGCTCAGCTTTTGGCGCGGATTGTATGACGCAATCAATAATTATGTTGATTCGGTCACGCTCGAGGATCTTGTCAATAACGGAACGCTTAATTTTTCCATCTAACGCAAAAAGACAGACGATTTTTCGTCTGTCTTTTTTTCGTTCCAAGAGGATAAGAAACCTTGGTATCTATCCTTTGGGGCCATCCAACCGTCCGGACGGCTCCCATTCCGCATTCGGAGCGCAAAAGAAAAAGGGAACACCCCGCAGGTATTCCCTTTGCATATAAGCTTATGCTCGATGCAGCAGCTTTTTGACACTGAGCAGCATCTCGCGGCTGTTGAGTGCCGCAACTGCGCCGAACAGCGCAATCTGCCAGACGAGCCACAGCGGCGGCTCAAACAGCATGAGCATGGACTGCACGGTAAGCAGAATCACGGTCAGCGCCAAGCGCGGCACCTTCCAGCGGACCGGCATGAACCGCCGGCTGTCAATCGCACGGTACAGGAACAGAGCCACATAGCTGATGAGCGTTGCCAGCGCTGCACCGGTGCCCCCCATCCGCGGGATGAGCAGAGCATTCAGACCGATGTTAATAACCGCGGAGAATGCCGTGGACAGGAAGGACGCAACCGTCTTCTTTTCCAGCAGGTACACGCTTTTCTGGAAGCTGGACAGGCAGTTGAAGCCCGCGCCGACCGCCAGAATCGGGATGAACGTCCAGCCGATATAGTAGCTGGGCACGGCGAGAACTGTCATAGCCAGCTTGGCGCACATTACGCCGCCGGACGCGATGATGAACACGATGGACGAGTATGTGTTGCCGACGTTCGAGAAGAACGTGATCTGCTCCTCCTTGGTGTTGTTGTTGACCATGGATATCTGCCATGCATCAACAAAGATGGACGCGACAAGCGCAATCAGTGTTGGCACACGGTAGGCGATCGAGTAGATGGCGCTGACTGCGGTATCCTGCATGGAAGCGAGGAACACCTGATCCGAGAAGCCGATAATATACACGAGAATCGCATCCGGCACGAGCGGCAGCGAGTACGCCAGCATTCCGCGCCACAGGTGTGTGTCCAGACGCTTGAGTTTGACGTACTTCCACAAACCGGCGATAATGAACAGGCAAACAGTGGAAAGTGCGTCCGAGCAGATGATGGAGAACACATAGCCGAGGATGTTCCAGCGGAACACCTCAGGTAGAGGATGTTCAGCATGATGGTGACGAACGTACGGAAAATGCCGTCGATCGCGTACAGGCGGACGTGACCAAGCGCACGGATGAACTGGCTGCACACGTTCTGCGTGCACGAGGTCAGAACATACAGGTAGATGATCCACTGATACTCAAGCAGTGAGCCGGTAACACCCGCCGAGGTGTTATAGTGGATGAGACTCAGCAGCGGATGGAACGGCAGTGCGATAATAAAGCCGCACAGCACTGTCACGAGCGCAATGGTGAACACGCTTCGCTTGTAATACTTGCGCTCAAGTCCGTAGCGGATGACCGCCTGTCCGATGGACAGCGACACCACCGGGTACAGAATACTGGTGGTCTTGATGATCAGGTCAGCGACACCCATTTCATCCTGCGTCATCATGCCGGTGTAGAAACGCAGCATGAGGATGACGAGAATCTTGGAACTGAACGTGCCTATCGCAAAGATAAAGGTATTGCCGAGAAGGCGTTTGTATTGATTCATTTTTTGCCCTTTCTCAGCCGGAGTGTGTGGCACTGGTCGGTAACGCGGTCGGTCAGCCATGCAGCGATAATGCCGCACAGCACGCCGATGACCGCTCCGGCCAGTACGTCGGTCGGGTAATGGACGCTGGCATACAGCCGCGAAAACGCAATGGCTGCCGCCAGCAGAAAGGCCAGAAAACCGGTTTATAGTGGAAGAAGTACAGCGCCGAAGCTGCCGCAAACGAGCTGAGCGTGTGTCCGGACGGAAACGACCACGGGTCCTCCGGAACGAGCAGCGCCGTCAGGTCGGTGTGGGTGACAAATGGACGCGGCCGCATGACAAGGTTCTTGAGGAACACGTTGCCAAGCAGAAAGCCGACACCGAGCGCGATCAGCATCGCCGCACCGGCGCGGCGTGTTCGCCGGAAGAACAGCAGCAGTACGGCAAGCGTAATCCAGACAGCACCGTAGCTGCCCAGCAGGGAGAACACCTTCCAGACTGTGTCGGACAGACCACCGCGCCAGTGCTCCGAGATGTACGCGAGAACGCCGTAGTCAACTGAATGCACAATATCGAGCAGAATATCCATTTACCGGAATCGCCGCCTTTCAGGAGATTGGAAGTTGTTTTATGACCGGGGGATGGCTATGGAAACAACTTCCCGGTTATTTTTCGGAAGCAGAACGGTCTACCTTGTCCACGATGAGGGCAATCGCCTGGTCACCGGTGACGTTGGTAGCAGTGCCGAAGCTGTCCTGCGAGAAGTGCAGGGCGATGATAAGCTGCTGCATCGGGTCCGTGAAGCCGAGCATCGAGGTGATCAGGCCCAGTGCCGACATAACACCGCCGCCCGGTACACCCGGAGCCGCAACCATGGTAACGCCCAGCATGAATACAAACGGAGCAAACATGGCAAAGGTCGGGGTTATGCCGCTTGCAAGCATGATGCCCATCGAGCCGAGTACGAGGCAGATGGTATCGCCGTTGAGGTTGATGGTAGCGCACAGCGGAACGACAAAGTCGGCAACGTCGTTATTTATATTGTTATTATATGCACAGTTCAGCGCAATCGGAATAGTCGATGCAGACGACTGGGTGCCGAGTGCGGTAAAGTACGCCGGAGCGGCGTTCTTCATGCTTTTGAAGTGGTTCTTGCGGCAGACAATGCTTGCCAGACCAAACTGAGACACGATGTACAGCAGCTGCAGCACAATAATAATGGCATACAGGGAAGCGAACATCTTGACGGTAGCCGCCAGACGGCCCTCGGCTGCGATGTTGGCGAACAGACCTGCGATGTGGATCGGGATCAGCGGAATGATAATGCGGCTGAGTACGCCGGTAACGATCTTCTGCAGATCGCGGAAAACGTTCAGCAGGGAATCGCCCTTAAGGTTTGCCATGCCGATGCCGATCACGAACGCGAGCACAAGTGCGGTCATAACGCCGAACACCGGGTCAACCGTGATGGAGAACAGCGGCTCGAAGGCGTTGCTCTCGAGTACATCGCCGGTGATGGGCTGAATGAGCCCCGGCAGAACGGCCTTGCCGATGAAGAAGGTCAGCAGGCCGGAAATAACGGTTGTGCCGTAGGCCAGCAGCAGGGTCAGACCGAACAGACGATTGGCCTTCTTGCCAAGCTCTGCCATGCCGACCGTGATGAACGACAGGATGATCAGCGGGATCATGAATGACAGGAAGGTCGAGAACAGCGAGGTAAAGGTTGCCAGCAGGCGGATGATGGCAACGAAGAACCCAGTGTCCGCGATGCCGAACCACTGTCCGCACATACCGATGAGGATACCGGCGATGATGCCGATAATCAGTCGAATTAACAGTCCTAATTGTTTCACTTGCATTTACTCCTCTTTTTCACAAAAATTTTAGCATACTAATAATACTATAGCAGAAAAGAGCCGTGATAGCAAGTTAAAGCGACAGATTATGACGGCGTATACCGAATTTATCCGAATTTGTAGTTGCTATCATGAATACAGGGCGCTATAATATAAAGGTATACCTGTCGAATAATGGCGGGTGCATCGAGAATCCAAGGCATATTCCAAGCATAGATTAGTTAAGAGGTATACTCATGGCAGATAAAAGCGCAAACAAACCGAAGAAGGGAGCGCATTTGATCAAAAAGCAGGCCAAAAAGCCGGAAAAACCGGCGCAGGTCATCCGGACGGAAGCGAAGCAGCCGAAGAAGAAACGTCGTGTTCCTATCGGTGTAAAGATTGCCGTCGGCGTTGTCATTGCGGCGGCAGCCGGTGCATTCGGCTATGTGTACTGCTACCCGAATGTTTTTCCGGGTGTGACTGTCGGACCGATCGCGGTCGGGGGCATGAACCGCGATGATGCGGCAAACACCATTGAAGACCAGAGTGCGCCGCTGTACGAGGGCAAAAATGTCACGGTGACGATTTACGGCTCCAACTATGGTATTCCGGTCGATAAGGTGCTGAAAAACGTGGACGGCATCCAGTCCGCCGAGAACGCCTATGAAATAGGCCGCACCGGCAATCCGCTCGAGCGCGTGCGCGATATCATCGGCGCAATGCGCGGTCAAAGAGAGGCGCAGATTGCGGCAACTGTAGATGAGGAAAGCCTGCGCGGCACGCTTAACGAAATCGCGGACACGGCGCTGACCGAACCGGTCAATCCGACCTGGGAACTGAAGGACAGCAATCTGATCGTGCATTCCGGCAAGCCGGGCGTCAAGTTTGACACGGATGCGGTAGAGCAGGCGCTGACTGATCAGATCCGCCTGATGGACTTTGAGCCGTATGAGGTCTCGACCGATGTGACAGCCGCTCCGGCGATTGACGTTGACAAGATTGCAGCCGACATTATCGGTGACCCGGTCAACGCTACCGTCAGCAAGGAGGACGGCAAGACCATCATCGCCGGCAAGGCAGGCGTGTCGTTCGACACCGATAAGGCCAAGGAGATCATTGGCGACGGCTCGCAAGAGACCTACACCATTCCTGTGACGATCACCCAGCCGTCCATCACGGCAGAGACGCTCAAGGCGAAGCTGTTCCACGATACGCTCGCGCGCACGGCGACCAATCTCGACGAGGGCAACGCACCGCGTACGAACAATATCCGTCTGGCAGCTAAGGCCATCAACGGCACTATCCTCAATCCGGGCGATGAGTTTTCCTATAACGGCACGGTTGGCGAGCGCACAGCCGCACGTGGTTATCAGGAGGCGCATGCCTACTCGGGCGGCAAGATTATTGACGAGTTCGGCGGCGGTGTCTGCCAGCCGTCCTCGACGCTGTACATGGCTGTACTGCGTGCCGATTTGAAGGTGACCGAACGGCATAATCATTCGTTTACCGTGTCCTACACACCGCTCGGCGAGGACGCAACCGTGGATTACGGCAATCTGGATTTCCGGTTCGTCAACAATACGGCGTATCCGGTCAAGATTCTTGCCGAGCAGACCGACGGTCAGATGATTATGACCATTGTCGGCACCAAAACGAGCGACAAGACGGTCACGACCCGCACAGAGGTGCTCGAGACCTACAAGCCGGAGACCGTTACAAAGACGGACAGCTCGATGGAGGCAGGCGACAGCCGTGTGGAGACCTCGGGCATCACGGGCTACTCGACCAAGACCTACAAGCAGATTACTGAAAACGGCAAGACGACCGAGGTGCTGGCCAACAGCTCCACCTATTCCAAGCGGGATGAGGTCGTGTACGTCGGTGAATGATAAAGAAAATGGAGAATTTTATGAACAATTTTACAGCTGAGACCCGCAGACAGCTTAAGCGGGAGCAGAAGGCGCGTGTAATGGAAAACCTTGGCCGGTGTATCGGCATCCAGCTGATGTACCTCGTGCCGTATGTGCTGCTGATGGTGATCCTGTACGTTTCCGTGTTCGGCAGAGCGTTCGCGCTCATCGCAGGCGGTGTTTCTGCGAATGATTACCAGTTGATGGCGGCACTCTCGCGTGGACTGAATACGGTATGGTTGTGCATTGCGCTTATGCTGGCGATCACGGGTCCCCTGCAGTTCGGCCTCATGCACTTTTACATCGGCCTCGCACACGGCGAGGATGTAACGGTGGGTACACTCATGTATCCGTTTACCTCGCTGAAAAGTGTCTGGGCGGGCATCCGCATGGTGTTTACGCTGTGGCTGCGCGGCATTATCTGGTCAATCGTGCCGACCGTCATCTATTCGGCAATCGTATTTTCGGTTGCTGTGGCTGTCTCGGATACGGCACAGTATCAGGTGATTGCGGGAGCGCTGCAGGTTGTGTACCTGCTGGTGATGATTCCGATTCGCGTTAAGCTGCAGACTTATAACGCAGGCTGGCTCCTGCTCGCGCAGGATGAGAACCGCAGTGCATGGGCGGCTACGCGTGAGGCTTCATGGGCGTTCCGCGGAAATCTGATGAAGCTGTTTGTGTTCGATCTCAGCTTTACCGGCTGGTATGTACTGATCGCCGTTGTTCTGTGGGGATGTATCCTGCTCGGTACGGTCGGCCTGACTGCGATGAGCACCGGCATGGCGATTGCGGTATTCGCGGCGGCTCTGGTGGCGGCGCTATGCCTGACCGCTGTGCTGAACGGTTTTCTTTCGGCGTATATGGAAAGCTCGTTCGTGCGTGTGTATGAGCATCTGACCGAACCGTCGGCGGAGTTTTATCCGGAAGGGTAAGCATCCTGCCGGGCAACCTGCATTCGTGGAGGTTATGCGGTGATAGCATCAGGAAAACGATAGGATATCATTTATGAACGTGTGAAAAGCCTCGGAGATGTATGCTCCGAGGCTTTTCCTATTGTATCGTACCCGCAGATACGCTATAATAAACCTATCTCCGGAAAGAGAGGGAACCCTGATGTTTGAATGGTTTACAGAATTTATGGAATCGCCGCTGGGAAAGCTGATTTCCACGGGAATACTGGCCGTGGCGGTGCTGCTCCTGACGCTGGCGGCGGCCGGACTGGTCAATCGGCTGATGAAAAAGCTGGTTGATCGTCACCGGAAAACGAACAGCAGTATTGCGACCGTCTTAGGATTTGTGCGCTACATAGCGGTTGCTGCGGTGTACTTTGCGGGCGGCATGGTCATCGTAGGTGCGATTCCGGTGCTGTCGAGTGCGGTGCGTACTCTGCTGGCGACCGGCGGTGTGATTGCGGTGGTTGCCGGTCTTGCAGCACAGGAAGCACTCGGCAGCGTGGTCAGCGGCATGATGATCCTCGCATTCAAGCCGTTTAAGATGGGCGATGTCGTGCGCTATGTCGATAATGACATCACCGGCTGCGTTGAGGAGATCACGCTGCACCATACTGCGGTCCGCACGTTCGAGAACAAGCGCGTCATCATCCCAAACAGCAAGATGAACAGTGCCATCATCGAGAACGCCGACTATGCGGACAGCAAGGTCTGCGTGTTCCTGACAGTGGGGATTACCTACGAAAGCGACCTCAAAAAAGCCAAAGATCTGCTCGCCCGGGAGGTGCGGAAGCAGCCGGTCTTCCTCGATATTCGCACCGAGCAGCAGAAAAAGGACGGCGTGCCCGATGTGCCGGTCGTTGTGCTTGAGCTGGCGGATTCTGCGGTTGTTCTGCGTGCATCGCTGTGGGCGAAGGATAACGCCACCGCATTCGCACTGAAGTGCGCTGTGCTCGAGGGCATTAAGCTCACCTATGACGCGGAAGGCATTGATATTGCATATCCGCACATGCAGGTCGTAAAAAGTGAGGAATGAGGAGTCAGAAGTGAGGAGTGGACGATGGTTTCCTGTGTTGTCGGGCGGTCGGTGATCTCCTGCGCAGCGGTAAATCGCAATCGAAACTCCTGTCTCCTGCCTGTAAGAAATCGCAAGATATTGTAAGACAACCACCCGCATTCCTTTTATAATATGGTCAAAGAGCAAAGGGAGGAACATAAGATGAAGAAATTACGCGTTGGTGTAATCGGCATTGGCGATATCAGCAATGTTTACCTGAACAATCTGAAAAAGTATGACACAGTCGAGGTGGTGGCGTGTGCCTCACGCGGACTGGAGAAGGCACAGCGAAAGGCGGCAGAGCACGGTATTCCCAAGGCATACGCCTCTGGTATGGAGCTGATCGCTGACCCGGATATTGACATTATCCTCAATCTGACGACGCCACAGGCACATTATGAGTATAATCTGGCAGCCTTGAAGGCAGGCAAGCATGTCTACACGGAGAAGCCGCTGGCAATGACGTTTGAGCAGGGCAGGGAGCTTGTTTCGCTTGCTAAGGAGAAGGGACTGCTGATTGGCTGCGCGCCGGACACCTTCCTCGGCGGCCGCTTGCAGAACATCCGGGAGCTGATCGACAGCGGCAGACTGGGCCGCATCACGGGCGGCGGTGCGTGGTTTGTCGGTCACGGGCACGAGTTCCACCATCCGGCTCCGGCATTCTTCTATCAGCCGGGTGCGGGCCCGCTGTACGACATGGGGCCGTACTACGTCACCGCGCTGCTCAGCCTGCTCGGCCCGGTAAAGCGCGTTTGCGCAATGGCCACCAAGGCAGGAGAGACGCGCACCGTGCCGTCCGGCCCGAGCAAGGGACAGGTGCTGCCGGTGGACGTGGATACTCATATCAACGCAATTCTTGAGTTTGTGTGCGGCGCACAGGTGACGCTGACCTGCAGTTTTGACGTCTGGGATTCCGAGCTGCCGCGTATGGAGATTTACGGTACCGAGGGAACCGTTCTCATTAACGAGAAGGACCCGATTTCCGGTCCTAATCTGTTCGGCGGCGATACGCTCATGCGCACGCCCGACCAGTACCGCTGGGCGGATGCCGAGCGCTGTCCGGAGAACGTAAACGCGCCGTGGCCGGTCGTGCCGAACAGCCATCCGTACAATTCGGTCAGCCACGCCGAGAACCCGCGCGGTATCGGTCTGGTGGATCTCGTCTACGCGCTCGAGGAGGGCCGCAAGCCGCGTGCCTCCGGCGAGATGGCGCTGCATTCGCTTGAGGTGATGGAGTGCATCCTCAAGAGTGCACATGAGCACGTCTTCTGTGAGCCAACAACTACATTTGAGCAACCGAAGCCGCTTGATTGGCAGTAATTGAAGTAAAAGCCCGAGAAGAATTTTCCGTTCTCAATTGCACCGCATGTCTACCTGAAAAAGACACCCCAAGGGGTGTCTTTTTTATTCCGCAAGTCCCATCGTGCCGTTGCCTTGGGTGGTGATGCAGGTCAGATCATCGCGGACATACAGCACGACATCAGGCTGATATTTTGCGATATAGTCGAGGATATTCTCGCCGTCATAGTGACGGTAATCCAGACTGCGCATTTCATCGCACGAGGTATACAGGATACCCTCTAAGGGGTTCGTGAACGAATCGCCGACGACAAGCACGCGCGGCAGACCGGGACGGTTTGTCTTGATAATGGTTTCGCCAATGTCGCCGCCCATGTAGTAATCGTACACGTTGTTGAAATTCTCATTGACCACCGTGCTGGCAACCGGCTTGCCGTTATCTTCTCGCGTAAAGGGTACGGGTGTGCCGAGCGTGAAGCGGTACAGCTTGTCATCCGTGGGGTACTCGCCGAGCAGCTTGCGGGAGCGGGAACCGAGGAACGGCCGCTCAATCTGCTCGATGGTCACATCGGTGGTGACAGGTGCGTCTATGCCGAGCGTCTGCAGGTGCTCCATAGTGCGCAGATAGGTCTCATACGCGCCGTAAAAGTTGTAGTGATGGTCGGTTTTGCTGTAATATTTCTCCGAATCGGTACAGAGATAGTCCGCCATGTTCAGGCAGTCAATGCCGCGCGCATCCAGTCCGGCGAGGAAGTCCGTGCGCATGGAATCATCCGTGTAGGTGCCGGACGTGAGGTATGACGGATATTTGTACCGCAAAGCACTGCTCTGCTCGGGAATGGACAGATAGATGAACTTTGCACCGACAGTCTCACACGCCGCGCTCACCTGCGAGAGCGCATCCAGTACGGTCTGCATATTTTCATGGTCATAATCGGTGCGCGGCTTGCCGTGATAGGGCAGCAGCGTATCGCCTGCGATAACCGTGTTGCTGACGACCGGATTGTGCAGCGCAAGCTCTTTGCGGACGTTCAGCCGCAGCAGCGGAACACGGCAGGCAAAGTGGTCGCTGATATAGGTCTCTACATCGGAGAAAAACGTGCCGTCCAGCACGGTCTCGACGCTCGGCACCGGAAAGACCGCCAGCCTGCGGTTTTCGTAAAACGAGCCTTTTTCCTTCGGACTGAATACGCTGACAGCCGAAAAAACGGCCAGCGTACCGCAGAACAGCACGGTTTTGACAATATGCTTCGCGTTTTTCATGTCTCAGCCCTCCTCAGAAGCGGAAGTAGATAAATGGGTTGTAGCTGCTGGCGAGCAGGCGCATCAGGCACAGTGTGAACAGGACAGCCAGCACCGGAAACTCCAGTACACGCCAGATACGGGTGGACTTGAGACGCGGGAACACCGGTGCGGACAATACAACACCGAACAGCAGGTATGGCCAGAACCGCAGCAGATATTCGATTACGAACCGGTTGAGCGGCACCGCCGAGGTGAACATGCTGCCGAGATACTGCACTGCCAGTCCCATCGAATCGCTGCGGAAGAACACCCAGCCGATGACGATAAAAAACAGCGCATAGACATGCTGCAGCACGGACGGCAGGCGCGTAATCCATCCGGCGAGGAATTTCTTTTCCAGAATGAGCAGCACGCCAAAGTACAGACCCCATGCCATAAACGTCCAGTTGGCACCGTGCCAGAAGCCGGTCAGCGTCCATACGGCAAGCAGATTGAAAATATGCCGTGCGGGCGAGCACCGGTTGCCGCCCAGCGGAATGTACACATAGTCGCGGAACCAGGTGGACAGCGAGATATGCCAGCGGCGCCAGAACTCGGTGACTGACTTGCTGATGTACGGGTAGTTGAAGTTTTCGAGAAACTCGAAGCCGAACATTTTGCCGAGACCGATCGCCATATCCGAGTAGCCGGAGAAATCGAAGTAAATCTGCAGCGTATAGCCAATCGCGCCCATCCACGCACCGGCAGCGGACAGCTCGCTCGGTGCATATTTGAATACGCCGTCCGCAATCTGCGCGAACACATTGGACAGCAGTACCTTTTTGCTGAGCCCGAACAGGAAGCGGCTGATACCCTCGGAAAACTGCGCAAACGAGTGTTTTCGCACGGCAAGCTGCACGTTGACATCGTGGTAGCGTACGATCGGGCCTGCGATAAGCTGCGGGAACATGGAAACGTATAGCGCCAGCGAAAACGGATCGTGCTGCGGCGGAACCTCCCGGCGGTATACGTCAATGACGTAGCTGAGCGCCTGAAAGGTGTAAAACGAGATGCCGATCGGCATGACAATGTCCGGCACCGGAATACCCAGTCCGAACAGGCTGTCCGCCGTGCTGATGAAGAAATTGAGATACTTGAACACGCCCAGCAGGCTCAGATTAGCGATAACGCACAAAATGAGCAGTGGTTTTCTGTATGTACTGCGCATGGACAGGCCGAACAGGTAGTTCATCAGTATCGAAAAAATCAGCATGCCGATCAGCCTTGGCTCTCCGTAGAAATAAAAGAACAGGCTGAATAAAAGCAGCACCGCGTTCCGCACTCGGATAAATTTCTGCGGCACGATATAATAGCAGAACAGCGCCGCCGGCAAAAAGAAAAATAGAAAAATCAGACTGCTGAAAACCATGTAGCAAACATCCCTGTATGGTAAAATTGCTGTCAGAAAGGCAAAACAACCGACAAAAAGCACCTTTAGTTTACCATGTTCTGCGCGGATTTGCAATCATGCATCAGATAGCCGCATCGTTTCTGAATTGTTGTTTACTTTTCCTAAGAACCATGCTATAATAAAGAAAATCTATTGGCTTTTTCAATCAAAAGGAGGAAGATAATATGAAAAAGATGAGAATCGCACTGGCATCCATGCTGGTTGCTGCCGGCATTACGGCAACAGCCGGTGCGGCGAACTTCACAAACTGTGCGGACCGCCTGAAGGACGTGGGACTGTTCCAGGGCACGAATCAGGGTTACCAGCTTGACAAGGCACCTACCGTGCCGAGGCTTCGGCAATGCTGGTCCGCCTGCTGGGCAAGGAGGCTGAGGCGGAAAAGCTGACCTACACCGCACCGTTTACCGATCTGAAGGGCTGGGAAAAGCCGTATGTGCAGTACCTGTACGATAACGGCCTTGCCAACGGCATGAGTGAGACTGCCTATAACCCGACCGGCAAGTGCTCTGCACAGATGTATACCACGTTCCTGCTGCGCGCACTCGGCTACTCGGATGCCAAGGGCGATTTTACCTATGCCAAAGCACTGGATTTCGGTGAGCAGGTTGGCCTGGTGGACGATGTCAATTGCAGCACCAAGAATTTCCTGCGTGACAACGTAGTTGCAATGAGCCTGACCGCGCTTGATACCGATGTCAAGGGCAGTGACAGCATTCTGCTCGATAAGCTGGTTGCAGACGGTGCGGTTGACAAGACCAAGGCTGCTTCTCTGGGCGCATTTTTCGCAGACGCGGACACATTCAACACCGCTGCGAAGAACACCTCGGCGGAGTCCAAGATGGCTATGGATATGAACATCAAGGCAAGCGTTAAACTCGGCACCACCAAGCTGCTCGATATGTCCATGCCGATGACGATTAAGGCCGATATGAACCTCAAGGAGCTGGACAAGTCCGTGATGGCATTTGGCGGCAAGCTGAACATGACGATCGACCCGTCTTTGGCGAACAGCGGCGATACCAGTATTTCGCAGGATATTAACTATTACTTCACCAATGGCACTTACTACATGGATATGGGTGCACAGGGCAAGTACAAAATGGCGATGTCCTTTGATGATGTGCTGAACGGCATGGAGATTTCTGCTATGAACAGTTCTGTTCCGGTCAGCGCGATCGAGAGCATTACCAAGGGCAGCGGCGGTATGACCGTTAAGTACAACATGAACAGTGTCTTCAGTTCCGACCTGTTTGACGAGCTGCTCGGCGGCATGCTGGACGGTGTTTCCATCAAAACCCGCGATATGAATGTTACCGCGAAGGCAGTCAATGGCATGCTTACCGATACCGCGATTTCCGGTACGGTTGATATTACAGCAGAGGGCGAGACCATCAGCGCAACTCTGAACGCAGCCGCTAAGGTAACCGCTACCGGCGATGCGGTTAAGATTACGCTGCCGACCGATCTGAGCAGCTATGTCGATCTGCCGACCGAGATTAACTGACGGCTTGACAATTCCGCATCTTTTATGATAAACTTATCTCACTAAAATTTGTGTGGATTTTTACAGCATCTCAAGATGTTCTTTTCGCCGCACGACCGGGATTCCGGTCGTGCGGTTTTTTATTTGCACAAAAGGGAGGAACCGAACGTGAACCAACGCTTTATGCGGGAAAAGCCGATACTGCCGCTGCTGCTCTCAATGGCGCTGCCGATGGTGGTTTCCATGCTGGTGAACTCGCTGTACAACATCATCGACAGCCTGTTTGTTGCAAAAATAGGGGAGGACGCGATAACAGCGCTGTCACTGGTCTATCCGGTACAGAATTTGATAAACGCGCTCGCTATCGGCTTCGGCGTGGGCATTAACGCAGTGATTTCGTATCATCTCGGTGCCGGTGAGATCGACAAGGCAGACGCGGCGGCGACGCGCGGTATTGCGTGCTCAGTTGTTCACGGCGTAGTGAGCATGATCGTGTGCATCACCGTTATGCCGCGTTTCCTGCGGCTGTTCACGGATTCTGAGCAGGTAGCGGAGATGGGTACGCAGTACGCGTCTATCGCGTTCGCGTTCTCGGTGATTATCATGGTCGGTCTCGCGTTCGAGAAGATTTATCAGGCGATGGGCCGCATGCAGGTGACCATGACGGCGCTGCTGTTCGGCTGCGTAACAAATATCGTGCTGGACCCGCTGCTCATCTTCGGTATCGGGCCGTTCCCGCGGCTCGGCATGCGCGGCGCGGCGCTCGCCACCGGCATCGGCCAGCTGGTAACGCTGGCATTCTATCTGGTGATATATCGGCTGCAGCCGGCGTCCGTGCATATCACACGCAAGGGGCTGCACGGCGCTCGAGGCATCACGGCACGGCTGTATGCAGTCGGCATTCCGGCAGCACTCAATCTGGCGCTGCCGTCATTGCTCATCTCGTGTCTGAATGCGCTGCTGGCTGAGCTCAGTCAGGCGTATGTGGTCGTGCTCGGCATCTATTACAAATTGCAGACTTTCCTGTATTTGCCTGCGAGCGGCATTATTCAGGGCATGCGTCCGGTGATCGGTTACAACTACGGTGCGGGTGAGCGGGAACGCGTCAGCCGTATTTTTCAGGTAGCGCTTGCGCTGTGCGCGTGCATTATGATGATCGGCACGGTGCTGTGTCTGGCGTTTGCGTCTCCGCTGATGGCGCTTTTCACCGAAAATGTCCGGACGGTGGTCATCGGTGCACATGCGCTGCGCATTATCTGTGTGGGATTTCTTGTTTCGGCGGTTTCGGTTACGGCATCCGGCGCACTGGAAGGACTCGGAAAGGGTACGGCGTCACTCGTGATTTCGCTGTGCCGGTATACCGTGGTCATTCTGCCGATCGCGGTCGTGCTGTGTAAGATGATGGGTGCGAATGGCGTTTGGCATGCGTTCTGGGTGACGGAGTTTATCTCGGCAGGAGTGGCATTGGTCGCTTGGAAGCGAGTGTAACTACGCTGACGCCGCGCCCGCGCGGTGGGCAAGAGGGTAGACACCTACGGTTTCTACCCTCTTAACTCCCGTTTCCCTTTGTTTCCGAGTCTGGCGCAGACCAGAGATCGGCGACCGCTGCGAAATAGGGAAACGGAAGAGGATTTTTTCTACCGTAGGAGAGCACAGTGTGCTCCCATTGTTTTACCTATTCGCAGTGTCAGATCGTGTTCTGCTACACAGGTCGGCTATTCTACGCTGGGTGCGGCATGACAGTGCCGCACAATTTGTTAGCGCGTTATGATAGATAGGGCCTGCGAAGATAAATTGTACCGAATGCCTAAATTCGTAGGTGCTATGCGGTATAACGTGTTAAAGAATTGCGCAACACGGGTATCCCCCAGGGGACCCTCTCTTGCCCTGCGGGCAATTCACCTTGTGTTGCGCCTGCGTGGATTTAACCGTATGTGTAGCAGTACGCTGTCTGTGAACTGCGAAAAGGCGGAGAAAGACACGCAACGGTAACCCGACTGCCGTTCCCCTTTTCGCAGCGGTCACATGTCGGTAATCTGCGCCAGACTATCCAAGGGAAAGGGGTGATTCACAAGAGGGTGGAAACCGCAGGTGTCTATCCTCTTGTGCGCCCGCGCGGCGTCAGCGCACGTTCCCGCGCTCCGCAGAGCGCAACTCCCCGCTGAGGTTCAGCGAAAAACTTCCCGCCCGTCAGGGACGAAGACGCTTGCGCAGTTCGTGTGTCCCGGTCAATCGGTGCAGGGGAACAACAGCTTTCCTATTGACACAGTAGGCATTCCCCGTTATACTTATAACTAAGCGAAAAACTGAACGAAAGGGAGAAAAAACTTGCTCAATCAATTTTCGAGAACCGAGCTGCTGCTTGGCAAGCAGGGAATGGAGCGCCTGTACAACGCGCGTGTTGCGGTATTCGGCATCGGCGGTGTAGGCGGCTACACGGTAGAGGCGCTGGCGCGTTCGGGTGTCGGCACACTTGACCTCATCGACGATGATAAGGTGTGCCTGACCAACATCAATCGCCAGATCATCGCTACCCGCAGGACGGTCGGTCAGTATAAAGTAGAGGCCGCTGCCGAGCGTATTCACGATATCAATCCGGAATGCAAGGTCAACATTTACAAAACCTTTTACACGCCTGAGACCGCTTCTCAGTTCGATTTCACCCAGTATGACTACGTTGTGGATGCGATCGACACCGTAACCGGCAAGCTCGAGCTGATCGAGCAGGCAACCAAGGCCGGTACGCGCATCATCAGCTGCATGGGTGCAGGCAACAAGATTCACGCCGACAAGCTGGAAGTGACGGATATTTATAAGACCTCCGGCTGTCCGCTCGCGCGTGTTATGCGCTATGAGCTGCGCAAGCGCCGCATCCGCAAGCTCAAGGTCGTGTACTCCAAGGAGCCGGCTATGACGCCCATCGACGATATGGCGATCAGCTGCCGCCAGAACTGCATCTGCCCGCCGGGCACTGCCAGAAAATGCACCCAGCGCAGGCAGGTTCCGGGCAGCACTGCGTTTGTGCCTGCTGTTGCGGGTCTTATCATTGCAGGCGAAGTTGTTAAGGACCTGACCGGCGTGGAGAATAAAGGATAACACAGGCAAAAACCGTCATCTCAAATGCAGAGATGACGGTTTTTTTACTCTTTGACAGTATTTGCAGCCAGTGCCGCGTCAAACTCCGGCCAGCACCGCTTGAGGATAGCCGGTTTGCCCTCGGCGTTGATAAAGCAGTGGCGGCTGTCGCCGGTACAGCGTAGCGTGCCGGTTGCCTTGTCGTAGACATCATAGTGCAGCGTCATGCGCACGCCGTTGTACTGCGTGATAGATGCTTCGATTCGCACGGTTTCGCCGAATTTCGACATGGTTTTGTACTGGCAGGAGACCTCCAGCACCGGACCGCTGTAACCGGTCTCTTCAATGCGGTCGTAGCCAAAGCCGAGCTGCTCGAGCAGGTCCACGCGCGCTTCCTCGAACCAGCGGATGTAGTTCGAATGGTGGACGATGCCCATGCCATCGGTTTCATAGTATTGGACTTTGTGCTCACAGGGGTTCATAAAAATACCTCGTTATTGGAAGAAAGTGAGTTGCGAAGTTTTTTGGATTGCAAGTTTGTTCTTTGACGTTAAAGAATATTTGGATAGATCATGAAAAGACAATTCATAGGAGCTGTTATAGAAACCACGCTCTGTATAAATTTCTGTTGTAGGTGCTCCTGTTATAAATAATCAAGATTATTGAAGGAAACGGCACAAAGATGCGAACAAAATGAGTCGTTCGCATATACAAAGATCAAGCATTCGTGACTATTGACAGGATCAAACTCGGTTCGATATACGCCGAAAGAAAGTCTATTTCGTTGGCAAATATGAGCAAGATGACAATCAAGCTGTGAGAAATCGGTAGTCTCCAATACTATTGGGGAAATGCAGGAGTATCTCGTAGAATTTGCCGCCAATATGGGGATGAACTGATATATCCTAAAATGTCTTGCATGATGCGCTTATAGTATTTTTTAACCGCTTTTTCATATTGTATTTATTGATAGGAAAGCGCCCTCTCCGAGGGCGCTTTCTGCACAGGCTTTACTTAAAGTATTTCACGCCGTTTGCGAACAGCGGCTGATACTTTTCGCCGTAGATATTCTTGCCGACAAACGGGCTGTAACGCTCGGTGTGACCCATCTTGCCGAGCACACGGCCGTCCGGAGAGGTGATACCCTCGATCGCGCACATGGAGCCGTTCGGGTTCCACGCGATGTCCATGGACGGGTCACCGTTCAGATCGGTGTACTGGAACGCTACCTGACCGTTCTTGATCAGGTCGTCAATGATGTTCTGCGGTGCCACGAAGCGGCCCTCGCCGTGAGAGAACGCGATGGAGTGCAGGTCGCCGACATTGCAGGAGGACAGCCACGGAGACTTGACCGACGCAACGCGGGTGGTCGCGTAGCGGCTCTGGTGGCGGCCGATGAGGTTGAAGGTCAGCGTCGGGTCGTCGCCGGTCATCTCGTCACGGATTTCGCCGTAGGGAACCAGACCAAGCTTGATGAGCGCCTGGAAGCCGTTGCAGATGCCGAGCATCAGACCGTCGCGCTTGTTCAGCAGCTCGTGGATGCTATCCTTGATGCCTGCGTCGCGCAGGAAGGACGCAATGAACTTACCGGAACCGTCCGGCTCGTCACCGCCGGAGAAGCCGCCCGGCAGGATAACCATCTGCGCCTTACGGATGGAGTTTTCGAGCTGCTCAGCGCTCTCGCGGAGGGCATCCGCGGAGAAGTTGCGGACTACGACGATCTCAGCTGCGCCGCCTGCATTCTCAACCGCACGGGCGGTGTCGTACTCGCAGTTGGTGCCGGGGAATACCGGAATAACCGCCAGCGGCTTTGCGTTCTTGACCGCCGGAGCGGAAACATTGCGCTCGGTGAAGGAAACCTTGGTCAGATGCTCGTCGGAAGCAGCCGCCTTGGTCGGGAACACGCTCTCGAGCTTGCCCTCGAAGGCATTCGTCAGCTCGTCGATGGTGACGGACTCATCGGCAACCGTGATCTTCTCATCGTCGGTGGTATAGCCGACCAGCCAGTAAGCCGGGAGTTCGGATGCGGCTTCGATCAGGATGCCGCCGAAGTTCTTGAGGTACAGCGCGTCAGACGGGAAGGAATCGTCCATCTTAAAGCCAATTTTGTTGCCGAGCGCCATTTTGCACACGCCCTCAGCGATACCGCCGGTGGACAGCGCCCACGCGGAAACCGCCTTGCCGGACGCAATCAGGTTTGCGACCTCGTTCCACATGAACTTGAGCGTGGTGTAATCCGGCGTGCCGTCCTGATTGTACGGTGAGTCGAAGAAGTAAACCGGATGGCCTGCCGCTTTGAACTCAGGAGAGATCAGGCGGGAAGCGTCCTGCGGCGCGATGGCGAACGAAACCAGCGTGGGCGGTACGTCCATATCGTCGAACGAGCCGCTCATGGAGTCCTTGCCGCCGATAGCTGCCAGACACAGGTTCTCCTGTGCGGTGTACGCGCCCAACAGGGCAGACAGCGGCTTGCCGAAACGCTTCGGGTCCTTGCCGAGACGCTCGAAATACTCCTGGAAAGTGAGGTATGCGGTCTCAAAGTCACAGCCGGCAGCAACCAGCTTAGCTACAGACTCGATTACCGCGGAAGAAGCACCGAGATACGGGTTCTGCTCGGTGAAGTAGGGGTCAAAGCCGAATGCCATGACAGAGGCGGTTTCGCATTGACCGTTCAGTGCCGGCATGGTAGCCGCCATGACCTGCGTCGGGGTCAGCTGATACTTGCCGCCGAAGGGCATGAATACCGAGCTTGCACCGATGGAGCCGTCGAAACGCTCGACCAGACCGCGCTCGAGGCAGATGCCGAGGGTAGAGGCGTGGTTCAGCAGCTTTTCCTTTTCGGAATTGCCTGCCGGAGCGCAGGAGATGGACGGAGTCGGCAGTGCGCCAACCTCTGCGTCAACGTGCTTGGAGCAGCCATTGGTGTTGAGGAAATCACGGGAAACATCCACGATCTTAACACCGTTCCAGGTCATGCACAGGCGGTTCTTGTCGGTAACGGTGGCTACGACAACAGCCTCGATATTCTCCTTGGCCGCAGCCGCAATGAACGCATCGACGTCCTTTGCGCGGACAACGACAGCCATGCGCTCCTGCGACTCGGAGATGGCCAGCTCGGTGCCATCCAGACCGTCGTACTTCTTCGGTACAGCGTTCAGGTCGATGTCCAGACCGTCGGCCAGCTCGCCAATGGCAACCGAAACACCACCCGCGCCGAAGTCGTTGCAGCGGCGGATCATGCGGGTGACATTGCCGTCACGGAACAGACGCTGAATCTTGCGCTCCTCAGGCGGATTGCCCTTCTGTACCTCAGCACCGCAGGTCTCAAGGGACTCCTCAGTGTGCTTCTTAGAGGAGCCGGTAGCGCCGCCGCAGCCGTCACGGCCGGTCTTGCCGCCGAGCAGGATGACGATGTCGCCCGGCTCGGGTACCTCGCGGATGACGTTCTCCAGCGGAGCCGCACCGACAACAGCGCCGATCTCCATGCGCTTTGCGACATAGCCCGGGTGGTAGATCTCGTGTACGAGGCCGGTCGCAAGGCCGATCTGGTTGCCGTAGGAGGAGTAGCCCGCAGCAGCGGTCTGGCACAGCTTGCGCTGCGGCAGCTTGTGCTCGAGGGTTTCAGAGAGCGGCACGGTCGGGTCGCCCGCGCCGGTTACGCGCATTGCCTGATAAACGTAGGAGCGGCCGGACAGCGGGTCGCGGATCGCACCGCCGAGGCAGGTAGCAGCGCCGCCGAACGGCTCGATCTCGGTCGGGTGGTTGTGGGTCTCGTTCTTGAACATGAGCAGCCAGTCCTCGTAGTGACCGTTCACGAGTGCCTTCACCTTAATGGAGCAGGCGTTGATCTCCTCGGACTCGTCGATATTCTTCAGGTAGCCACGCTTTTTGAGCACCTTAGCCGCAATCGTACCCATGTCCATCAGCGTAACCGGGCGCTTGGCAGCCTTTTCCTCGCCGTAGACCTCCACGCGGGCAGCCATGTAGCGGTCAAATGCGTCCTGCACCATCTGATCTTCGAACTTTACGTCATCGATCTGGGTGAGGAAGGTGGTGTGGCGGCAGTGGTCGGACCAGTAAGTATCGACCATGCGAACCTCGGTGATGGTCGGGTCGCGCTTTTCGGTGTCGCGGAAGTAGGTCTGCAGGAACTTGAGGTCGTCCAGATCCATCGCCAGACCCATATTATGCAGCAGCTCAGAGAGAGCCGTCTCGTCCATGTGAGTAAAGCCGACAACCGATGCCACGCTGGTCGGGATAGCGTACTCTACCTTGAGGGTTGCAGGCTTAGCCATCGAAGCCTCGCGGGTGTCTACGGGGTTAATCAGATAACCGCGGATCTTGTCCATGTCCTCAGCAGTGAGCTCGCCTTCCAGAACGTAGATTTTAGCAGCGGCAACGGTCGGGCGTTCGCCGCCGGTGAGCAGCTGGATGCACTGTGCGCAGGAATCGGCGCGCTGATCGAACTGACCGGGCAGCGGCTCTACCGCAAGGATGGTGTGAGCGCCTTCCGGACGGGGGAAGTCCTCGTCGTAGCACACATCAGCCATAGGCTCGGAGAATACGATGCCCTTTGCCTTCTCGTAGGTCTCAGGTGCAAGTCCCTCTGCGTCGTAGCGGCAGAGATAGCGCACATGAGTCAGGTTTTTGATTTCCAACAGGTCGTGCAGGCTGGAGAACAGGCTGCGTGCTTCGACATCGAAGCCGTTTTTTTTCTCGGAATAACAACGATTGACGCTCATGATCGTGTTCGCTCCTTTATTGCATGATACATCTATTCTACCTTTTTCACGCAGATAAATCAATCGGTGAGGGCGACAAAATATTGTTGATTTCGATGGAGAAGTTTTCTATACCGTTAGAACAAATTAGTAATCAGGAATTAGCAAACGGTAATTGACGGTGTGGTGCAGCCTTCTTCTGGGGATAGCTCATTAAAAACGGAAACCGCAGGATGTGACAAGCTGCAGCAGTGGGAAGAAGATGAAACCGTGAGGTGATCTCCACTCCTCACTCTTTTCTTTCAATTTCCAAAGAGGTGTGATATAATGTAAGTCAAGAGGAGGGCGACTGTACATGCCGCCCTCGTATTCAAAAAGACGGCGCCGTGCAAACCGGTTGAACACACAGGCGCGTCTGGTATCAAATTATGCCGTGGAACACTCTGCGGTTACAGGAGGAACTGTTATGGAAATCAAGCTCTCACCGTCTATTCTGTCCGCAGATTTTGCAAATCTTGCACGCGATATTAAAATTGCCACCGATGCCGGTGCGGAATACGTTCACGTTGACGTTATGGACGGTCACTTCGTGCCGAATATCACCATCGGCGCTCCGGTGGTTAAGGCGCTGCGCAAGGCGACCGACAAGGTGCTCGATGTACATCTAATGATCTCGGACCCCGATCAGTATCTGGACGACTTCATCAAGGCCGGCTCGGATATCATCACCGTACACTACGAGTCCAACGGTGATACGCTTGAGCAGCTGAAGAAAATCCGCGCAGCCGGTGTCAAGGCAGCCTGCGTTATCAAGCCGAAAACCCCCGCTGAGGTGCTGTTCCCGCTGCTGCCGTACTGCGATATGGTGCTCATCATGACCGTTGAGCCGGGTTTTGGCGGTCAGGGCTTTATCCCGGAGTGCATGGACAAAATCAAGGCTGTCCGCGCGGAAATCCAGAAGAACGGCTATAAGTGCGAGCTGGAGATCGACGGCGGCGCAAAGCTGAACAATACCGCTGACATCGTAGCCGCCGGTGCAGACGTTATCGTTGCAGGTTCTGCCGTGTTCGGCGGTGACATTGCAGCCAATGTCAAGGGCTTCCATGAGGTGTTCAAAGAAGGCGCAGCCAAGGCAGCCTGGAGCAAGTAATCATATAAGTGTGAACAACCCCCAATCGTTAGCCTGTCTGACCGTTGGGGGTTTTCTAATAGAGATGAGGGATAAAATGAACGAACTGACAAAGCGAATCGTTTCGTGTGTGCTGCTGATGATGATCGGACTCGGGTGCTTTTTCGGTATCTCGGGATGGCAGTCCTCACCGGAGACGCACCGGACGAGCATTGAATACTTAAACGAAAAACAGGCGACTGTGATGAAGCTGACTGCGGCTTCCACGGCAGCGTCCGCAGCTGTTTCGGCTCTGCCGGGAGACACAGGCAGCGCCATCGCGGAAAAGCTGGCTGATCTCACGTCGGATTTTCTGATCGTGCTGTGTGCCATTATGTTAGAGAAATATCTGCTCACCATTACCGGATACGCGGTTTTCCGGTTTATTTTACCGGCAGCGTGCGTGCTGCTCATCGTCCGTCAGTTCCGCAGCAGTGAGATTCTGGCGAAACTCGCATTCAAGCTGGCGCTGTTCGGCATGGCGGTTTGGCTGGCTGTTCCGGGCGGCATCACAGTATCGCGCATGATCGAGGCCACCTATGAAACCTCTCTGTCGCAGACCATTGAGGACGCGCAAAGTGCAGCGGATGATATCGATACCAGTGCGGGTTCGGACTCGGATTCAGACAGCGAAAAGAACGGTTTCTGGTCGGATATCACGTCCTCGGTGCAGAATGCGGTCTCCGGTGTGACGGAAAAGTTTGAAAAACTGCTCAGCAATGTTATGGAGGCACTCGCCGTGCTAATCGTTACCTCGTGTGTGCTGCCAGTGCTCGTACTGCTGTTCCTGCTGTGGATTGTGAAAATGCTCACCGGGATTGACTTCAATCTGCCGAAGCGGAAATCAACGGTGTAATTAAGAGTGGAGATCGGATAGTAAAGATGACGTAGCGATTTACCCTTCTTCACATGATTCTATCTTGTTATTAAAGGTATACCATAGGGGACGCTGGCTTTGCACATCGCCGCTAACCCATCTGCATAGACCTAACCGCTCGGGAGACCATTGGTCTCCCGAGCAACATAAACTCAAACACTTCCTAAAGGGAGTGACAAACGTGGGTTTCAAATATTGTCAGACCTGCAAGGTCAATCCGCCTCAAACCGGCAGCTGTAGGACCTTGTTAAAATAATAAAACCGCCTGAAAAGGCGGTTTTGGTTTTATTGTGTATTAGCTATGGTAAATTAATGTTGCGGGTGTTATTTTACGCTGTGTTTCATCTGGTATATGCATACGCCTGCATTTACAACAGCCGCCAATGGGTGGAATAGAAAGGACAATATTACGCAGCAAATAAACCCTCACATCAATTCCTAACGCTTAATTACTAATTCAGCATTGACAGAACCGCCCACAGAGGATATACTGTATGTAGAAATTAACATACTATTAAAAAGTATTTTGAAAAGAGGTGCACCATGGCAGACACAGGAAAACTCAAGCGGGAGAACACAGCTCTGCTCCGGCAGGCGATGCAGCACGGCTCTGCCGGCAAGAACGATCTTGCGCGGCTGACACATCTCAGCTTTCCGACCGTCAGCCGCATTGTGGATGAGATGGTCGAGCGCGGAGAAGCGCAAGAAATCGGCACGGCAGCCTCCACTGGCGGACGCTGCGCCATGCAGTACCGGCTGAACCCGCAGTACCGGCTGTTCCTGTGTCTGCGGCTGGAGCAGGACACGCTGCACTGGTTTGTGTGCGACCTCGACGGTACACCGCTCGAACAGGAACAGCAGACCTGCTCCGGCGATGTGCGCGAATTTCTCGACACGCTTCTGATGCGTGTTAGGGCGCGTTACCCGCGGCTTGCAGCGGTGATGCTCGGCTTTGCCGGAACAATGCATAACGGCATCGTCACCGAGAGTTTCGGCTACCCTGAGCTGCGGGGCGTAAGCCTTAGTGCGTATCTTCACGATAAAACCGGTCTGCCGTGCATGGCGGCTCGTGATATGCAGGTCGTGGCTGCAGGCTACGCGGCGCAGTACACGCCCGCACCGAAAGCCGCTGTGTGCATTTACATCGGCAAGCTGGGTGCAGGCGCAGGTATCGTGCTGAACGGAAAGGTCTGGGGCGGTGCCGCAGGCTTTGCCGGCGAACTGCATTATCTTCCAATCGAACACAATCTCGAATACGCGCAGAATCACTTTGCAGGCGCGGATATAAGCGACTATTTCACCAAGGTCATCTGCGGCTGTGCGGCGCTCATCAATCCGGACAGGGTGGTGCTGTATGCCGATTCCCGTCTGACCGATAAGGCAGCGCGGATACGCGAAAGCTGTGCGCAGGCGCTGCCGGAGCAGGCTATGCCGACCATAGAGCTGTCTCAGTCCTTCGAGCAGGACTATACCCGAGGTATTTACCTTGGCGAAAAAGATGGAGGAAACCACATGAAATACTTTGTTTTTGACATTGACGGCACGCTGATCGACTCCTCAAAGGTAGATCAGTGGGCCATGCGCACTGCACTTGCCGAGTTCGGCTATGAGTTCACCTACGAGCAGCTGATCTTCTCCTTCGGTATGCCCGGCAGACGCGCATTGGCGAAATTAGGCATTCCGGCCGAGCGGGTTGAGCCAATCATGGCTCGCTGGGAAGCGCTGGCGTATGACCGTCTGGACGAAATCCCGATGTACGACGGCATTCCCGAAACGATAGAGGAACTCAGAAAATCCGGCTGTTCGTGTGGCATTGTCACCTCGCGGACACGTTTGCAGCTCAAGCAGGGGATTGAACCCATTGGCTTCACGCCGTGGTTTGATGAGATCATCTGTGCGGATGATGTCGAGCATCCCAAGCCTGCGCCGGACGCTCTGCTCGAGTGTCTGCGTCGGTTCGGCTGTAAACCCGAGGACGCCGTCTATATCGGTGACAGCGAATATGATATGCAGTGCGCGAAAAGTGCAGGCGTCAAGAGCGTCCTCGCCCTGTGGGGGTGCTCCGAGGCGGAGAAGTTAATGTCGGATATGAGGTTTGAACATCCGGCAGAGATTCT
Organism: Butyricicoccus sp. OF10-2; assembly: GCF_003481925.1. Taxonomy (NCBI): domain Bacteria; kingdom Bacillati; phylum Bacillota; class Clostridia; order Eubacteriales; family Butyricicoccaceae; genus Butyricicoccus; species Butyricicoccus sp. OF10-2. The sequence goes on from NZ_QUMC01000006.1 coordinate 94,909, forward strand.
GTCGCTTAGATAAATATAATTGTATATGCTTAGGGGCGGACCAATGTGTCCGCCCTCTCTTTCTGGTCTGTTCCTTGTTGTGGGTATAGGCAAAAAGAAACCCTTCCTCATTACGAGAGAGGGTTTCCTTTTGTACAGATTTACTCGGATTTATGCAGCAGATCCATAAATTCTTCGCCGGTGATGGTTTCTTTTTCCAGAAGGAAGTGCGCCAGACGGTGCAGGGCATCCATATTATTCTGCAGGATGCCGATGGCCTTCTCATGCGCGGTCTTGACGGTGGCAATCACTTCCTCATCAATCTTCGCAGCGGTCTCCGCCGAGCAAGCGAGCGCGGTATCGCCCGACAAATACTGATTCGTCACGGTTTCGAGCGCAACCATATCGAACTTGCGGCTCATGCCGTAGCGCGTGATCATCGAGCGCGTCAGCTTGGTGGCCTGCTCGATGTCGTTGGATGCACCGGTGGTAATCGAGCCGAAAATCAGCTCCTCGGCTGCACGGCCGCCGGTGAGCGTTGCCACCTTGTTCAGCAGCTCGTCCTTGCTCATCAGATTGTGCTCGCCCTCATCCACCTGCATGGTGTAGCCGAGTGCACCCGAGGTGCGCGGCACAATGGTAATCTTGGTGACAGGCGCGGAGTCGGTCTGCTTGGCAGCCACCAGTGCGTGACCAATCTCGTGATATGCAACGATCTCCTTCTCCTTGGCGCTGAGTACGGCGTTCTTGCGCTGCGCACCAGCAATGACGGTCTCAACGCTCTCATCCAGATCAGCCTGAATGACGCTGTTTCGTCCCAGACGAACGGCACGCAGAGCCGCCTCGTTGATAATGTTGGCAAGGTCAGCACCGGAAGCGCCGGAGGTTGCGCGGGCAATCGAGTTGAAGTCGATATTGCCGGACATGTGAACATCCTTAGCGTGCACCTTCAAAATTGCGATACGACCCTGCAGATCGGGCAGTTGCACCGGAATGCGGCGGTCAAAACGGCCCGGACGCAGCAGAGCCGGGTCAAGCGACTCCGGACGGTTGGTCGCCGCCAGAATAACGACGCCCTTGGTGCCGTCAAAGCCGTCCATCTCGGTCAGCAATTGGTTGAGCGTCTGCTCGCGCTCATCGTTGCCGCCCATGCCTGCGCCGTCGCGCTTTTTACCGATGGTATCAATCTCGTCGATGAACACGATGCACGGTGCTTTTTCGCTGGCCTGTTTGAACAAATCGCGCACCTTGGCCGCGCCCATACCGACGAACATTTCGACGAACTCCGAGCCGGAAATCGAGAAGAACGGCACATGTGCCTCACCGGCAACGGCTTTCGCCAGCAAGGTCTTGCCGGTGCCCGGAGGGCCGACCAGCAGTGCGCCCTTCGGCAGCTTTGCACCGATGGAAGCGTACTTGTTCGGGTTGTGCAGGAAGTCCACAATCTCAGTGAGGGCCTCCTTGGCTTCATCCTGACCGGCGACATCAGCAAAGGTCTTGCCGGTCTCGGTCTCGGCGTAAATCTTGGCGTTGGATTTGCCGAAGCTCATCATGTTGCCGCCCATGTTCTTCATCATCTTTTTCTGCAGCCACTGACCGACTGCGATAATGAGCACAATTGGCACAACGTAGCTGATGAGCATGCTCAGCAGGGGAGAGGTCTGGGTCGGAATCTCGGCAGCAAACTTGACATTGGCCTTCAGCAAGCGGCCGACCAGCTCGTCATCCGGGAAAATGCCGGTCTTGTAGAGTGCGTCCTTGCCCTTGTCATTGGTGGCCTCAAAGGTAATTTCCTGATCCTGCTTGTCGTAGGCGATGGTCTGCACCTTGCCGTCGTCCACCATGGCGATGAACTCGTCGTAGCCGACCTCGGTAACCTGCCGCTGCAGCAGGCTCGGAAACAGCAGCCAGTTGAGCATCATAAGCACGAGCAGCATGACCGCATAATAGAAGATCAGCGGTTTTTTGGGGTTTTTCGTCCCTTTTGGGTTGTTATTCATGTGAGTTTCGTCCTTTCGAGTAAATCGTTGAGGTTTTGCTGCATCTTGCGCATCACACCACACAGGGTCTGCATTTCCTGCTCGGAGATACCCTGCTGCAGTGTCAGCGCAAAGGTTTCACAGCGGTGATGGAGCGTTTTGGCAGCAGCGTGTCCTTCATCAGACAGGTGCAGGTGCACCAGACGGCGGTCATTCTCGTCGCGTACGCAGTAGAGCAGACCGCGTCTCTGCAGTCCGTCCACACTGCGCGTCACCAGCGGCTTGGAAACGTTCCACGCCTGTGCAATGACAGTTGCGGTGTCCTGCTCGGGCGCGTTGCGGTACAGAAACAGCAGCACGAACATCTCATTTGGCGTAAAGCCGCAGTTTTCGGTCAGCTCGCGGAAGCAGCTGCGGTACAGCTGACCCGCGTGGAACGCATCGGCGGCAAAATCATGGGGAGAGCCGGGCATGCGGTGTCCTCCTTTCGGCAAACGGTTTACTTGTAAACTATAATAGACCGAAAGCGAGCGAACGTCAATCGTCCAAATGTGAACATTCTGAAAATTCAGACATTCTCAATTCTTCATCCGAAACAAAAAAGACGCCGAGAAACTCTCAGCGTCTTTCTGCGGTTTACTTCATGGTACCGCGGGTGCCCCAGTTGGAGAACTCGGAGTACGTCAGGTAAATGCTGTCATCGTGCAGACCGGTGTGCAGCTCGACAGCATCAAACAGTGCTTCGGTCAGTGCCTTCTTGTTCTCAAACTCGGTCGAACCGTAGCAGCGAACATCAACGTACGCCAGCTTGCGCTTCTCGCCTGCAAAGTACATGGTGTGGTTATCGGAGATGTCAACCATCAGAGCAGCCTCGGTCTTGCCCGGAATCAGGGAAATCTTCTGGCCGATGGTCTTCTTCAGCTCGTCCTTCTGCTCGTCGGACAGGGCCTTGGAGGTGGTAACAGCAATATACGGCATGGGTATATCCTTCTTTCTTTTGGATTGGGCAATACAGCACTGCCCGTGATTTATTTTATTGTAGCACATCGGTCGCTGTTTGCGATATCGTAATCCTGCATAATTTGCAGTCGGGAAAGGTATTTAAAAATCAGCAATTTTTGACAGTGCATTTTTAAATGAACTGTGAACTTTATCAAAAAACAGGTGCACGATAAGTGGATTTGTGGTATAGTATTAACAGCAAAGAAGTACAGTCCATGATCGGGTGTTGCATATGAATATCAAGTGTACGCAAAATATTTACAAAAGTGCCAATGGTGTTTCCAATGTCACCTATTATATTCTTGCTCCTGAAGGAGTAGAGGTGCGCGGTATCGTACAGCTGTCTCACGGCATGTGCGAGTATTTTTCGCGCTATACCGCATTTGCGAAGTATCTCTGCGGACTGGGCTTTATTGTCTGCGGAAACGATCATATCGGACATGGAGCATCGGTCTCACGCACGGCGGATCTCGGTTTTTTTGCCGCCCGCGACGGTTGGAAGTATCTTGTTGAGGATGTCAAGCACCTGACCGACCTGATGCAGCGCCGCTATCCTAACCTGCCGTATTTCCTGCTCGGGCACTCGATGGGTTCGCTGATCGCGAGGCTGTACCTGCTCGATTACGGAGAGAAGCTGTCCGGCTGCATCCTCATCGGCACGGTCGGTCCGATCGCTGCCTCCGGCAGCATCGTACATCTTGCGGATTCGGTAGCACGCTCGCGCGGCATCACCTATCGCAGCGGACTGTTGTCCAATCTGGTGTTCAAGGGCTTCAACAGGAAAATCAAGCAGCCGAAAACCGTGTTTGACTGGCTTAGCCGCGATGAGGCGGTCGTGTCGCTCTATCAGTCGGATGAAAAATGCAATTTCGTGTTTACCGCGACCGGATTCCGCGACCTGTTTACGCTCATCACCAAGGCGAACAATCCGGTGACCTTCCGAAAAACGCCGAAGGACCTGCCGCTGCTGTTCATCTCGGGTGATAAGGACCCGGTTGGGCGGTACGGTGAGGGTGTGCGCCGTACGGTCAATCTGTACCGCGGCAACGGCGTGAGGAATATCGAGGTCATCTTTTATAAGGATGCGCGCCACGAGGTGCTCAACGAGCTTGACAGACTTGAGACCTTCGGAGATATTTCACGTTGGCTGGAGACACACCTTGCCGCAAGAGCTGCAAGGCAGGCTGTCGAGCAGGAGCCGGAAACGGCAGCGGAATAAAAATAAAACCTCTCTCAAAACGCTTGAGAGAGGTTTTTGTGCTTTTTAGGTGCGGGAAACCGCCTTGTTGTGCTGTCTGTCTTTGAAATACCGTGCATTGAGCACTGCCGAGACAACGAGCAGCACGCCTGCGATCAGCAGGATAGCAAAACCCCAGCGGATTCCCGTACGGTTAGCAGCGATGCCGATCGCAGCCGGAGCCATAGCCGCGCCGAAGCCATTGAGCGTAACGTAAATGCCCATGGATGCCGGATAGCGCGAGAACAGGTCTCCGGCGTTGGCTACCGTTGTGCCGTACATGCCGGACATGCATAGACCCAGACCGATCGTTGCAATCGTGAGCACGGGAAGCGTGGTTCCGGTGACGAGCAGCACGAGAAATGCCGCCATGCCGAAGCACATGACCGTGATCATCTGCCACGGACGGAATTTCGCAGCGATCACACTGCACGAGAAGCGGCCGATCAGCAGCGAAACCCACAGCAGGGAAGTGATGATCTGCGCAGCGTCTGCGGCGAGCACGCCGGAATCAATGTAAAAGCTGGTCAGCCAGCCCATCATGGAAGCCTCAACAGCCTCGTAGAAAAAGCAGAGCGCTGTGCACAGCCAGAACAGCTTTTCGCGGAAAAAGTCGTAATCGGTTGCGGATTTCTGCCCGGTTTTCGTGGATTTATCATCGTCCATCTTCATGAACAGGCCGAAGATAAACGAAGCTGTCAGCAGCACAATGGAAATCTCAAGCGCAAGACGCCAGCCGTTTTCACCGCCCAGCTTGTGGCAGGCGAGCACAGCCAGCGGAGCCACACACGCGCCGAACGCATACGCCGCGTGCATCATGTTGAGCGGAGTGGCACTGCCGTTCGCGTATTCGCTCATCACGCGGTTGTTGTAATCCGTGATAGCGCCCTTGGAAATGCCGGTCAGGAACATGGCCGCCAGCAGCCAGACCGGCGAGCCGTTGGTCAGCAGCATGACAAAGCCGACCGCGAATACATAATATAGGATGAGGTACGCGCGTTTGAGTCCCCATTTGATGGCGGCCAGACCGGACAGCAGGCCGATGCCGAGATAGCCGATCGACTGTGCGGACAGCAGCGTGCCGCCGATCTGGTAATCCAGCGCGTAGGCCGCGCGTAAATCCGGCAGCACAGAGCCGAGCATGATGGAGCTCAGTCCCTGTGCGAAATAAACGAGAAGCAGTTCCGCGACAACATAGCGCTTGCTGCGGCTCAGCGAGGATAGAAATGCTTTCATTGGTGTATCCCTTCGATTTGTGTGGAATATGCGGTTTTTTTGACCGCGATTATTAGTATAATCTCCTGTGGTGCGATGTACTACTAAATTCTTGCGATTTACATCTGCGAAAAGATAGCGTGTTTCTGCGAAAAACTGCTGAAACAGGCTGCGTGAGCGAAATCCTGTGCAGGGATGCTCACAGCTTTTATACAATCTTGCGATTGGGCGCAAAGAAACAGCGAACCACTATATTATGGTTCGCTGTCTGCGAATTTGCTTGTTAGATGCGGCAGGCTTCAAGAAGTTCGTTCTTGCAGCTCCACAGCTTTTTGGAAAGATCCACGAAGTAGGTCTGCGGATTCTCGAAACGCTTGATCTGATCCCACAGGGTATCGACCTCACGGATGCAGTACTTGCGGATGTCCTCAACATCCGGACTGTTGTAAATGCACTTGCCGTGCTTGAACAGCTGTACGCGCAGCGGACGAACCGTATAATCGGTAACGATACGCTGCTTCCAGGTGTAGACCGGATGGAACAGTACATACGGCAGAGAAGCGTCGATCTGCTCGTCGTGCACGGTGAGTACGTCGCCGAGCGCCTTGCCGGTCTTGTTGTCGAACAGACGGTACACCTGCTTGAAGTGCGGTGTGGTAATCTTCTCGACGTTCTCGGAAACCTTGATCTTCGGGATGATCTCGCCGTTTTCATCCTCAACGGCAGCCAACTTGTATACGCCGCCGAATACCGGCTCGGACTTGGAGGTGATGAGTCGCTCGCCGATGCCGAACGAATCTACGCGGGCACCCTGCACGAGCAGGTCGCGCACCAGATACTCATCGAGCGAATTGGATGCCATGATCTGCATATCCTCGAAGCCTGCGGCATCGAGCATTTTGCGGGCCTCGATAGAAAGGTAAGCGATATCGCCGGAATCCAGACGGATGCCGCGTGCGCGGATGCCCTTTTCCGCTTCCAGTTCCTTGGCAACGCGGATTGCGTTCGGCACACCGGACTTGAGTACATTATAAGTGTCAACCAGGAATACGCAGTTATCCGGATAAATATCCGCATAAGCCTTGAAGGCTTCGTACTCACTGTCAAACATCTGCACCCAGGAGTGCGCCATCGTACCGCCGGCCGGAATCTTGTAGTCACGGTCGGACAGAACGCAGGCCGTGCCCTGACAGCCGCCGATGTAGGCAGCGCGGGCACCGAGGATAGCGCCGTCGTAGCCCTGTGCCCGGCGGGAGCCGAACTCAAGTACGGTACGGCCCTCTGCTGCACGCGTGATGCGGTTCGCCTTGGTGGCGATCAGGGTCTGGTGGTTGATGGTCAGCAGGATCATGGTTTCGACAAACTGTGCCTGAATCATCGGACCGGCCACCGTTACGAGCGGCTCACCGGGAAATACCGGCGTACCCTCGGGTACGGCCCATACGTCGCATTCGAACTCAAAATCGCGCAGATAATTGAGGAAGGACTCCGAGAAGCACTTGCGGCTGCGAAGATATGCAATATCTTCCTCGGAAAAATGCAGGTTATTGAAGTATTCAATCAGCTGTTCCACGCCTGCCATGATGGCATATCCGCCGCCGTCCGGTACACGGCGGAAGAACATATCGAAGTATGCGCGGCGGTTGCCGATACCCTTTTCGAAGTATCCGTTCGCCATCGTAAACTCGTAAAAGTCAGTGAGCATGGTTAAATTTCTTTCGGTCATTGCGAAAAACGCCCCTTTGCGCACCATTTTTTGTGCGCTTTTATTCATTCCGTGCAATCTGTCTTGACACAGTGCATTTATAATATAATAGTACGTTTTTACAGAAAGTGCAAGCATTATTTATCAAATTCAAATTCATAGTATGCATAAATATGCAATCAGTAAAATAATTATAAATTTTGCTTGCCAAATGAGTATGGCGGTAGTATAATAAAACCATCGAAAAAAACGCAGAATGCGAGGTCGAAAAACATGGAAAAGAAATATAACAAAGTTGTTCTGGCATATTCCGGCGGTCTGGATACTTCGGTACTCATTCCGTGGCTGAAGGAGCATTACGGCTGTGAGGTTATCGCGGTTTCCGGCAACGTCGGTCAGGGCACCGAGCTGGACGGTCTGGAGGAGAAGGCGCTCAAGACCGGCGCGTCCAAGCTGTACATCGAGGATCTGACCAAGGACTTCGTCGATGACTACATCATCCCGACCATGAAGGCGGGCGCAACCTACGAGCAGTACCTGCTGGGAACCTCGTTCGCTCGTCCGATCATCGCAAAGCGTATTGTTGATATCGCGCTGAAGGAAGGCGCTGACGCGATCTGCCACGGCTGCACCGGCAAGGGCAACGATCAGGTTCGTTTCGAGCTGGCTATTCATGCATTTGCACCGCAGATGGACATTATCGCTCCGTGGCGTTTCTGGGAGCTGAACAGTCGTGAGAAGGAGATCGAGTATGCGGAAGCACACAACATTCCGCTGAAGATCAACAAGGAGACCAACTACTCCAAGGATAAGAATCTGTGGCACCTCAGCCATGAGGGTCTGGATCTGGAGCTGCCGTCGAACGAGGCGCCGATCAACAAGCCGGGCTTCCTCGAGCTGGGCGTTTCCCCGGAAATGGCTCCGGACAAGCCGACCTATGTTACCATTCATTTCGAGAAGGGCGTTCCGACCACAGTTGACGGCGAGAAGCTCGATTCCGTTGCCCTGATCGAGAAGCTGAACAAGCTGGGCGGCGAGAACGGCATCGGTATCCTCGATATCGTTGAGAACCGTCTGGTCGGCATGAAGAGCCGCGGTGTTTATGAGACTCCGGGCGGTGCGGTCCTGTATGCAGCACATGCAAAGCTGGAGGAGATCACCCTCGACAAGGAAACCTCGCACTACAAGAATCAGGTTGCTCTCAAGTTCGGCGAGCTGGTTTACAATGGCCAGTGGTACACGCCGCTGCGCAAGGCACTCTCCGCATTCGTTGACTCCACCCAGGAGACCGTTACCGGCGATGTTAAGCTGAAGCTGTACAAGGGCAACATCATCCCGGCTTCCGTAACCTCTCCGTACAGCCTGTACTCCGAGGATATGGCAACCTTTAACGAGGATGACTGCTACGATCAGGCAGATTCCGCAGGCTTCATCAACCTGTTCGGTCTGCCGCTCAAGGTTCGTGCACTGAACGATCAGATCCTGTACAAGAAGACCGGTGAGCATTTCCCGTCTGTTGAAAAGTAAGTAAAAGAAATCATAGGGCGGCACGCCCGTCGTGTGCCGCCCTATGAGTGTTTTGTGAGGTAACATAAATATGGCAAAATTATGGGCAGGACGTTTCCAGAAGGAAACTGATCTGGTGGTAAACGACTTTAACTCTTCCATCCTGTTTGACTGCCGTTTATATAAGGAAGATATCACCGGCTCTATCGCGCACGCTACCATGCTGGGTAAGCAGGGCATCATCGAGGAGCATGAGGCCGAAAAGATCGTTGAGGGTCTTAAGGGCATTCTGAAGGATATCGAGGACGGCAAGGTGGAGTTCTCGCTCGATTACGAGGACATCCATATGAACGTCGAGCAGCTGCTGACCGAGCGCATCGGTGATACCGGCAAGCGTCTGCACACCGGCCGTTCGAGAAACGATCAGGTTGCACTCGATATGCGTCTGTACGTCAAGAAGGAGATCAAGGAGATCATCAAGCTGATCCTTGGCTTTATGAAGGCGCTGACTGTAAAGAGCCGTGAGAATCTCGATGCGGTTATGCCGGGCTACACCCATCTGCAGCGCGCACAGCCGACGACCTTTGCACATTATATGATGGCGTATGCAACATGCTCAAGCGCGACGTATCCCGCCTGCAGGACTGCTACGAGCGCATGGACGAAATGCCGCTTGGCTCGGGCGCACTGGCTTCGACCACTTATCCCATCGACCGTGACTTCGTTCGTGAGCAGCTTGGCTTTGCCCGCCTGACCGACAACTCGCTCGACGGCGTATCCGACCGTGACTACTGCGTGGAGCTGCTCTCCGCGCTGTCCATCCTGATGATGCACCTGTCCCGTCTGTCCGAGGAAATTATTTCGTGGTGCTCGTGGGAGTTTAAGTTTGTCGAGCTGGACGATGCGTACTCCACCGGCTCGTCCATCATGCCGCAGAAGAAGAATCCGGACGTCTGCGAGCTGATCCGCGGCAAGACCGGCCGTGTTTACGGTGCGCTGACCACCATGCTGACCGTACTCAAGGGTCTGCCGCTGGCGTATAACAAGGATATGCAAGAGGACAAGGAGGCTGTATTCGGCGCGATCGACACCGTAAAGCAGTGCCTCGAGGTATTCACGCCGATGTTCTCCACCATGACGCTGCGCCGCGACAACATGCGCAAGGCAGCCTCCCGCGGCTTTATCAACGCAACCGACTGCGCCGACTACCTGACCAAGAAGGGTGTTCCGTTCCGCGATGCGTACAAGACGGTCGGCCGTCTGGTCAACCAGTGTATCAAGGCGGACGAAACCCTCGAGACCATGACCATGCGCGACTTTGCAGCAATTTCCAACAAGTTCGGCGACGACGTATACGACGCACTCGACCTGCGCACCTGTGTTGCTGAGCGTAAGGTCATCGGCGGCCCGGCTCCGCAGGAAGTAACCCGCCAGATTGATAAAATTGACAAGTTCATCGCGGAGGTTGAGGACGATGAAGCCTAAAATTTACATCGACGGCAAAGAGGGCACAACCGGCCTCCAGATTTACGAGCGCCTCGGCGGCCGCGACGACATCGAGCTGCTGCTCATCGATGAGGATAAGCGCAAGGACACCGAGGAGCGCCGCAAGTTCCTCAATGCAGCCGACATTGCGTTCCTGTGCCTGCCGGATGCGGCGGCGAAAGAGGCGGTCTCGCTCATCGAGAATGATACCACCCGTGTCATCGATGCATCGACCGCGCATCGCACCGACCCGGACTGGGATTACGGCTTTGCCGAGCTGTCCAAGGCGCACCGCGAAGCCATCAAGAACTCCATGCGCGTTGCCAATCCGGGCTGCCACGCAAGCGGATTTATTTCCTCGGTTTACCCACTGGTAGCAAACGGTATCATTGCCGAGGACACCGCGCTCACCTGTGCTTCACTGACCGGTTACTCCGGCGGCGGCAAGAAAATGATCGCGGAGTATCAGGACGAGAACCGCGATCCGCGACACGATTCCGAGCGCATTTACGGTCTGAACCTGCACCATAAGCACCTGCCGGAGATGGGCTACATCTGCGGTCTGACGCAGGCGCCGGTGTTCGTGCCAATCGTAGGTGACTTTTACAAGGGTATGGCCACCACAGTTATGCTCCCGGGCGTAGATGCACATCTCGTGCATGCGACGCTCACCAGGCACTACGAGGGTCAACAGCTTGTCACCGTGGCGCCGTTCGGCGGTGAAGAGCCGATGATCTACGCCAACACACTGGCCGGTCACGACAGCCTCAAGCTGATCGTCTGCGGCCACGAGGAGCAGACCATTGTCACCGCACTGTTTGACAATCTCGGCAAGGGCGCTTCGGGCGCTGCCGTGCAGAATATGAATATCATGCTCGGTCTGGATGAAACGACCGGCTTAAACCTCTGATTTCAGCAGGGAGAATTATTATGAAAATTATCGAGGCGGCGTTTGCGCCGCAAAGGGCTTTAAGGCGGGCAGTGTGCGCTGCGGCGTCAAGGAAAGCCGCTTAAATGACGATACCGCAATCATTTTCAGCGAATGCGAATGCACCGCGGCTGCCACCTACACGATGAACCGCGTCAAGGCGGCTCCGCTGTATGTTACCATGGAGCACCTCGAGGACGGCGTAGCACGCGCGATCGTTGCCAATGCGGGCAACGCGAACGCCTGTGCACCGGACGGTATGGAGAACGCTCGCCGTATGGCGCAGGCAGCGGCCAAGCTGCTCGGCGTAGCCGAAACCGATGTTGCCGTTGCATCCACCGGTGTGATCGGTCAGCGCCTCAACATCGAGTGCATCGAGGAGCACTTGCCGGAACTGGTTCTGGAGGACAACGCCTCCGAGAAGGCAAATCGCGCCATCATGACCACCGATACCAAGCCCAAGACGGCGGCTGTTGAGTTCACCATCGGCGGCAAGACCTGCCGTATCGGCGGCATCTGCAAGGGCAGCGGCATGATTCATCCAAACATGGGCACTATGCTGTCCTTCATCACGACCGACTGCGCCATCACGCATGAAATGCTGACTGATGCACTTCAGGAGAACGTAAAGAAGACCTACAACCGTGTAACGGTTGACGGCGACACCTCCACCAACGATATGTGCATCGTGCTCGCAAACGGCATGGCAGGCAATACACTCATCGAGTGGCAGGACGAGGAATATCAGGCGTTCTGCAAGGCGCTCAACGAGATCAACACCCGCCTGGCACGCCAGATCGCCGCAGACGGCGAAGGCGCAACCAAGCTGGTTACCTGCACCGTTAAGAACTCCCGCTCCGAGGAAGCAGCTGAGCGACTGGCCAAGGCTGTTGTCGGCTCCAATCTTGTCAAGGCGGCCATGTTCGGCGCAGATGCAAACTGGGGACGCGTGCTGTGTGCAATGGGTTATTCCAAGGCACCGTTCCGTCCGGAGTACGTTTCTGTGGCGTTCGAGTCCGCAGCAGGCAGCGTAGCAGTCTGCGACAAGGGTGCTGCTCTGGATTTTGATGAAGATCTGGCGAAGAAGGTGCTCTCCGAGAACGAGGTTACCATTGCGGTTGATGTAAATGAGGGCGAGGACAGCGCTACTGCATGGGGCTGCGACCTTACTTACGACTACGTTAAGATCAACGGTGATTACAGAACTTGATTCTTAAAAACGAAGAAAACTCCCGATAAAGGAACGAATTAGTATGGATACTCAACTTGATGCGGAGCTGCGTGCCAATATTCTGGTCGAAGCGCTTCCGTATATTCAGGAATATTACGGTCAGACCGTTGTTGTAAAATACGGCGGCAACGCAATGATCAATGAGGAGCTGAAGGACGCGGTCATCCACGATCTGGTACTGCTCAATCTGGTCGGCGTCAAGGTCGTTATCGTACACGGCGGCGGCCCGGAAATCAATGAAATGCTGGGAAAGATCGGCAAGGAGAGCAAGTTTGTCAACGGTCTGCGCTACACCGATCGTGAAACCATGGATATCGTCCAGATGGTGCTGTGCGGCAAGGTCAACAAGGACCTTGTAACCCTGATCGAGAAGGCAGGCGGCCGCGGCATCGGTCTCGGCGGCATGGACGGCGGCCTGTTTCAGGCGAAGCGCCTGACCGACCGCTCGGGTACGGATTACGGCTACGTCGGCGACATTATGGACGTAGACCCGTCTCCGGTTATCGATGTGCTGCAGCAGGGCTATATTCCGGTCGTTTCGACCGTTGCACAGGGCATCGACGATGAAACCAACTACAACATCAACGCTGATACAGCAGCCAGCAAGCTGGCAGTTGCACTCGGTGCAAAAAAGCTGATTCTGCTGACCGACGTACGCGGTCTGATGCAGGACATTAACGATCCGGACAGTGTCATTCACCGTCTCAAGGTGTCCGAGGTGCCGAAGCTGGTGCGCGACGGCATCATCAAGGGCGGCATGATCCCCAAGGTAGACTGCTGTGTTGAGGCAGTCCGCAAGGGCGTTGAGCGTGCCACCATTCTGGATGGCCGTGTCAAGCATTCGATTCTGATCGAGCTGCTTTCCAAGGTCGGCGCAGGCACTATGTTTCAGTAATTGAGAATTGAAAATGGAGAATGGAGAATGATTCGCTCCGTATCTCCGATAAAAGGTGATACCCTATGACTTACAATGAATTAAAAAGCGAAGAAAATAAATATGTAATGAACACCTATGGCCGTTTCCCGATTGCACTGGACCACGGCGAGGGTGCGACCCTGTGGGACGTTGAGGGCAAGAAGTACATCGACCTTGCTTCCGGCATCGGTGTAAACTGTCTGGGTTATGCCAATCCGGCAATCATTGACGCGATCGATAAGCAGGCGCACAAGCTGATGCATGTTTCCAACCTGTTCACCACCGAGCCGATGGTTCAGGTTGCCAAGAAGCTGGTAGAAAAGACACATCTGGGTGGCAAGGTATTCTTTGCCAACTCGGGCGCTGAGGCAAACGAGGGTGCCATCAAGCTGGCGCGCAAGTACTCGTTCGACAAGTATGGTGAGGGCCGCTTCAAGGTGCTGACGCTCATCAATTCCTTCCACGGACGTACCGTAACCACGCTGAAGGCCACCGGTCAGGAGCGTTTCCACAACTATTTCTTCCCGTTTACCGAGGGCTTTGATTACGCGGTTGCCAACGACATCAAATCGGTACGCGCAAAGGCGGATGATATGACCTGCGCCATCATGATGGAGCTGATTCAGGGCGAGGGCGGTGTTCTGCCGCTTGACCGCGAGTTCGTCAAGGAGGTAGAGAAGCTCTGCCGCGAGAAGGATATGCTGCTTATCATCGACGAGGTGCAGACCGGTATCGGTCGTACCGGCAGCCTGTTTGCCTTCCAGCAGTACGATATCAAGCCGGACGTTGTCACTATGGCAAAGGGTCTTGGCGGCGGCATGCCGATCGGCGCTGTCATGGCGGCGGATACCTGCTGCAACGTCCTGACGCCGGGCACGCACGCGACCACCTTCGGCGGTACGCCGATTGTCTGCTCCGCAGCAAACGTCGTGCTCGATACTGTCGGTGACGGCCAGTTCCTGATGAAAGTGCGCGAAAAGGGCGAGTACCTTCGCAACGGCATCCTGTCCCTTGGCTCGCCGAATATCAAGGGCGTGCGCGGCATGGGTCTCATGCTCGGCATCATCGTTGAGGAAGGAAAGCACTCCGTGTTTGCCAATAAGCTGATCGAAAACGGCGTTCTGGCGATCACCGCCGGCAAAAATGCCGTTCGTCTGCTCCCGCCGCTCACCATTTCGAAGGAAGAAATGGATGAAGCACTCGCTATCATGGCAAAGGTATTTTAATCAAAGGTCTTGACAATTAGTAATTAACGTGATTATCGTACTGGTGCAGCAGCACCCAAATAATTACTAACTACTAATTATTCATTGCTAATTTGCAGAAAGGGTTTATTACAATGAAGCATTTACTGAAGCTGCTTGACTGCTCCACCGAGGAGATCATCGGTCTGCTCGATCTGGCGGATCAGCTCAAGTATGAGAGAAAGCACAACATTTCCCATCGTCACCTGGAAGGCAAGAGCCTTGGCATGATCTTCCAGAAGTCCTCCACCCGTACCCGCGTTTCCTTCGAGACCGGCATGTATCAGCTGGGCGGTCAGGCGCTGTTCCTGTCCAACCGTGATCTGCAGATTGGCCGCGGCGAACCGGTACAGGATACGGCCCGCGTGCTGAGCCGCTATCTGGACGGCATCATGATCCGCACCTATGAGCAGAAGGAAGTAGAGGATCTGGCAAACTACGGCTCTATTCCGATCATCAACGGTCTGACTGATTTCTGCCATCCGTGTCAGGTTCTGGCGGACCTCATGACCATCCGTGAGAAGTTTGCCGTTCTTGAGGGTCTCAAGATGTGCTACATTGGCGACGGCAACAACATGGCAAACTCGCTGATCGTCGGCGGCCTCAAGACCGGCATGAGGGTTTCCATCGCAACGCCGGTGGACTACCGTCCGGACGCTGAGGTTATGGCATTCGCAGAGCCGAACCCGAACTTCTTCATCACCGATGACCCGATGAAGGCTGCTGAGAACGCAGACGTTGTTATCACTGATACATGGGCGTCCATGGGACAGGAAGCCGAGAAGGAAGTCCGCATGAAGGCATTCCAGGGCTATCAGGTCAATGATGAGCTGCTGGCTGCTGCAAAGCCGGGCTGCATGGTGCAGCACTGCCTGCCGGCCTACCGTGAGCAGGAGATCACCACCAAGGTGTTCGAGGAGCACGCAAACGAAATTTTCGAGGAAGCAGAAAACCGCCTGCACGCACAGAAGGCCGTTATGGTTACTCTGATGAGCAGCAAGGAAGACTGATTTCTGATAAAAAGCCGCTTTCGCAAGGGAAGGCGGCTTTTATGTTTTTTCTTGCTGAAGTGTTGACAAGTCCTTTACTGGTGACTATAATAGCAATATAAATAAATCAGTTCTGTTTCAGGGCGGAGTGAAAGTCTCCACCGGCAGTATACAGGCTTCGAGCCTGATAGTCTGCGAGCCGCAAGGCATGATGGGTTAGAATCCCAACCGACGGTTATAGTCCGGATGAGAGAAACAGATGTACCTATCGCTACGTCTGTATGCCTCTGGAGCAATCCAGGGGTTTGTTTTATTTATGGAACAGGACTCCTGAAAGGGAGAAAACAGCAATGACCAAAACCAGCAAGATCACCTACACCGCAATTTTCGCGGCTATCGCAACCGTACTGATGTACTTTGAATTTCCGATTCCGTTCATGCCGCCGTTCCTCAAGGTGGATCTGTCCGGTGCAGTCGTGCTCATCGGTGCGTTTATTTTCGGCATCGCTCCGGCGATCACGATGATCGGCATCAAGGACATCATTCATCTGACCCAGACCCAGACCGGCGGCTCCGGTGAGGTCGCAGATTTCCTGATGCTTTCCACGCTCGTTGTTATTGCCGTGCTGCTGTACCGCGGTCACAAGAGCCGCAAGATGGCTGTCCTCGGCTGTGCAGCTGGCTCGGTTGCTATGGCGTGTGTCGGCATGTTGACCAACTATTTTCTTATCATTCCGTTTTATTCGCAGGTTATGCCGCTGCAGGCTATCTTTGATGCATGCAACGCGATCAACCCGTATGTGACCGGCATGCAGGGCTATCTGCTGCTCGGCGTTCTGCCGTTCAATCTCATCAAAGGCGCAATCCTGACTGCGATTACCATGCTTGCCTACAAGAAACTGAGCGTGTTCATCAAGTCCAAGCAGATCGAATTGCACCACTCCAGACAGCGTGTCGGCTAAGTAAAAAACGAGGTGCTCTCCAGCAAACGGAGAGCACCTTTTTGTTCAATAATCGCAAACAGTGCGGTAACATCTATGATTTCGACAAAGATCTGTATACGAATTGACAAAATGCGTGGCCAAGATTATATCACATGCGTGCATCTAATAGACTCGGTCCCGTCAAGATTTGTGCGCAAAATTGTTTGCAGGTTCTCCGGCTGAGTGAAGTCAGCCGGCAATGAAGGCGTCGTCCAGCGCCGCCTCCGAGTACTTCATGTTCATATATTTTTTCTGCCCCACTGCGTGCCCGCCACATGGCGAAGCCGAGCGAAGACCAGCATCAGAGCAGAGTTGCCGTCAGGGAATGTTCCCACCACGCGGGTTCTGCGGCGGATTTCACAATTCAGCCGCTTGATCACATTGTTGGTGCGGATGCGCGTCCAATGCTCACTGGGAAAATCGCAGTAGGTTAGCGTCTCCTCAATGCCGTCCTCGACCTTCTTGGCAGCCTCCTTCAGCTTCATGGCGCGCAGTTCGGCAACGACTTCTTTAGCCTTCTCGCGGGATGTCTGTTTGCTCTCCCGGGCGTGGATCGCCTTGAGCATTTTTTACCACAATTTTGACCTTGGATTTAGGCACAACAGAGAAAACATTGCGATAGAAATGCACTGTGCAGCGCTGGTATTTGGCGTCCGGGAACACCTCGCCCACGGTCTCCAGCATCCCCATGCACTTGTCGCCGACGATGAGTTTTACGCCGTCCAAGCCGCGTCCGCGGAGCCACTGAAAGAAGCTGACCTAGCTGGCCTTATCCTCTTTCATTCCCTCGGCGGCGCCTAAAACCTCATGGAAACCGTCATCATTCACGGCGATTGCCACCAGAATGGCTACATTTTCATACTCTCCGCCCCAGTTGCGGCGCAGATAGATGCCGTCCACGTAGACATACGGATAGCGCCCGCCCTGCAAGGGGCGGTTGCGCCAGTCCTCGATGTGGACGTAGGCTTTCTTGTTCAACTCGCTGATGGTAGCGGGTGAAACCTTGCTGCCCCACAGGGTCTCGGTGATGTCCTCTACCCGGTGCACGGAAACACGCCTGCCAGGTACATCTCGATGAGGGCCTCCTCCACGCTGCTCTCCCGGCGGCGATACCGCTCGATGATGGCGGTCTCAAAGGACACACCCTTGAGATGAGGCACGTGGAGCGTGACGTCGCCAGAGGCGGTGGTGAGATTCCGGTCATAGTGGCCGCTGCGGTAGCCCTGACGGGCCTCGCTGCGCTCGTAGCGGGCAGCCTGTGTCAGGGACCCCGTCTCCTTTTCCAGCAGCTCATTCCGGGTTTCCTCCACGCTGCTGCGGACCAATTCCTTGTTTTTCCCCTTGATAATTTCCTCATTCAGCTGTACAATTCTCTCGGACATAGTTTGTTGTCTCCTTTCAGAATGGTGTGTGGTAACTTCCTTCTACCAGAGCCTGCAAGCTATGTCTTCTTTTATGCGGTTTTCAATTTGCGCAACTTATTGTACCTTAGGGGGTGCGGACAAAATCTTGGACTATGCCGATAGGCCGAGTTTTTGTCTATACTCCAGCGGACTAAGTCCACCAAGAGATATCTTAATTCGCTTTTCCCGATACCAA
>NZ_QUMC01000060.1:0-1601 GCF_003481925.1 Butyricicoccus sp. OF10-2
GTCAAGATTCGATTGAAAGCGTGGTTTCAATCGAGAGGCTGCTCGAAAAACGGAGTTTTTCGACAGCCTCAAAGAACCTGTCGTAAGACAGGTTCTTTTTCGCATAAGCAAGCAGAAATTACTTGTTCTTATTCTTGATGTACTCGTCCATCGCAGCCGCAGCGCGCTTGCCTGCGCCCATTGCGAGGATAACGGTAGCCGCGCCGGTAACGGCGTCGCCGCCGGCGAATACGCCGTCCTTGGAGGTAATGCCGTGCTCATCGTCAGCCACGATGCAGCCCTTGCGGTTGGTGTCCAGACCCGGAGTCGTGTGACGGATCAGCGGGTTCGGGCTGGTGCCGATTGCCGCGATAACGCAGTCCAGATCAAGCACAAAATCGCTGCCCTCGACCGGAATCGGACGGCGGCGGCCGGATGCGTCAGGCTCGCCCAGCTCCATCTGCTGGCACTTGAGACCGGTGACGTTGAAGTTCTCGTCAGACAGCACCTCGAGCGGAGCGGTCAGGAACTTGAACACAACGCCCTCTTCCTTCGCGTGGTGAATCTCCTCGAGACGAGCCGGAAGCTCCTTCTCAGAACGGCGGTAAACGATGTAAACCTCTTCCGCGCCCATGCGCTTTGCACAGCGGGCAGCATCCATTGCGACGTTGCCGCCGCCGACTACTGCGACCTTCTTGGCGTGGTAGATCGGGGTGTCGGCGTTTGCCTTGTATGCCTTCATCAGATTGATGCGGGTCAGGTATTCGTTTGCGGAGTAAACGCCGTTTGCGTTCTCGCCCGGAACACCGATAAAGGTCGGCAGACCGGCACCGGAGCCTACAAAGATAGCCTCGTAACCGTCACCGAACAGCTCGTCGATGGTCTCAGAACGGCCTACAACGAAGTCAGAACAAACTCAACACCGAGGTCCTTCAGCGTGTCGATTTCCTTCTGCACGATAGCCTTCGGCAGACGGAACTCCGGAATGCCGTACATGAGTACGCCGCCTGCGGTGTGCAGCGCCTCGAAAACGGTAACCTCGTAACCCATACGAGCCAGATCGCCTGCGCAGGTCAGACCGGCCGGGCCTGCACCAACGATGGCAACCTTGTGACCGTTGGATTCCGGCTTTACTGCCTTCTCGGTGCTGTTTTCGCGCGCATAGTCCGCAACGAAACGCTCCAGACGGCCGATGGCTACCGGCTCGCCCTTGATGCCGCGGACACAGTGACACTCGCACTGGCTCTCCTGCGGGCATACACGGCCGCAGACAGCCGGCAGTGCGGAGGTCTCCTTGATCTTGGCAGCCGCCTCGAGGAACTTGCCCTCGGCAACCAGAGCGATGAACTCCGGAATCTTAACCTGTACCGGACAGCCGGTCATGCAGGGCTTGTTCTTGCAGTTCAGGCAGCGCTGTGCTTCCTCGATCGCCATTTCAGCGGTGTAGCCGAGCGTTACCTCTTCAAAGTTCTTATTGCGGACGTCCGGCGCCTGCTCAGGCATCGGGCACTTCTTCGGATTCATATTCGGCATGATTACTTGACCTCCTTCTTGAACAGATTGCAATGCTCCTCGCGGCGCTCTACCGCCGCGCGCTCCTGTGCCTTGTACATGGCACCGCG
>NZ_QUMC01000061.1:0-1595 GCF_003481925.1 Butyricicoccus sp. OF10-2
TACGGTAGAGCGTATGCAATACCCAAAACATTCCGAAACAACGGAAATGGTAGAGCGTATGCAATACCCAAAACATTCCGAAACAACGGAAATGGTTCCACAATAGCAACAAAACGCAGACCTATGATTTTAAGGTCTGCGTTTTGTTTTATTTAGATGCAGAAATGAAAAATGAAATCATTCTCCATTCTCCATTCTCCATTTTCAATTACTTCCCATACTGCTCCGCCAGCTGCTGGCTGATAAACTGTCTTGCGGTACGCGGCGAGCGGCCGTTGCGGCGCAGCGCGAAGCGCTCTGCAAGCAGGTGCAGCTCGTCGATATCAAGGTTCAGGTCGTTCTCCTTGGCCAGCTGCTCGACGATGTACAGATACTCGTCCTTATCCGGCACGGAGAAGGTGATCTCCAGACCGAAACGGTCGGACAGCGAGGTAACGGTCTCGAGGGTATCGCGCACGCGCACCTCATCGCCCTGACGGTCGGCCATGCTCTCGCGGATGAGATGACGGCGGTTGGACGTTGCGTAAATGACCAGATTGGACGGCTTTCCGGCCAGACCGCCCTCGATAAACGCCTTGAGCGCGGCAAAGTTGTCGTCCTCGCTGCTGAAGGTCAGGTCGTCGAGGAACACGATGAAACGGAACGGCGAACGCAGGGTCTGCTCGAACAGCTTGGGGAAATTCGTGATCTGCCGCGGAGACATCTCGATGATCTTCAGGCCGCGGTCGGCGTACTCATTGGCAACCGCCTTGACGGTCGAGGACTTGCCGGTGCCCTTGTCGCCGTAGAGCAGGATGTTGTTGGCGTCGCGTCCGTCGAGGAAGGCAAGCGTGTTCTTGAGGATTTTCTGCTTCTGCATCTCGTAGCCGGGCAGGTCGTGCAGACGGATGGCATCGGGATGTACGATCGGGGTTGCCGAGCCGTCGTCCTGCATGGCAAACGCCGAGGACTGTGCGAAGAAGCCGTAGCCCTCCTCGCGGTAGTAATCGGCAAGCGCCGCACCGGTGGAGAACGGAAGCGAGTCCGCAGCCTCGAAGTCCGGCAGGTCCTCGAGGGCAGGCTCGTAGAACTTGTCCGCTGCGGCGGATTTGAAGGCTTCGCCGTCGAGCGCGAGCAGAGCGTTCAGCACGTCCAGATCGTGGGTTGCGGCGTTGAGCACAGCCGCTTCCGGTGCGTTGATGGTATCGGTCAGGGTGTTGGTGTCAAAGTGCACGGCGTCGAGCACTGCCTGCGCGATATCGCCGCAGGAGAAGCGGGTCGCGCACAGTGCGCCGTAGCGGTCGGCAAAGTCGGCGGCTGTGCCGTCGAGCGCGGTCAGCGTGTCGCCGTAGGCGCGCACCAGCGGATGGGAAAGCAGTCCGCGCAGCACGGAAAGCGCGCGCAGACGCAGGGAAAGGGCGGAAAGCTCCATTGTTTTCAACTCCAGTCAGGATTGTAGTTTATAACCTAATCAGCATAGCACACTTTTCCGCTCATTTCAACATAGTATGAGGGGAGAAACCTTAAGGCAACACCGCACAATTAAAGCTGCGGCTCCTTGCGCAGGCTCCGGTCGCGCTGCCGCGGTTCCTTGCGCAGGCTCCGGTCGCGCTGCT
>NZ_QUMC01000062.1:0-1460 GCF_003481925.1 Butyricicoccus sp. OF10-2
AGGGGGTGCGGACAAAATCTTGGACTATGCCGATAGGCCGAGTTTTTGTCTATACTCCAGCGGACTAAGTCCACCAAGAGATATCTTAATTCGCTTTTCCCGATACCAAACCATATAATCTTCGACTGTATGAATGAACTACTCTATTGAAACGTTTAGCCAAGAAACCCCATAAAACATCTCGTTCTTCATTCGCCCAAAGAAACCTTCACAGGCTGAATTATCAGGCGAGCACCCTTTCTTGGACATGGATCGATGCAAATGTGCTGCTTCCATACGACTGATCCAGCCTGGCCAGCGATAGTGACACCCACGATCCGTATGGACAACTGGGTGCTCTCCGACTTTTAGAAGAGAAATCGCTTTGTCCAGCATTCCGTTTGTCAACTCTGCGTTCGGGCTGATGCCAATGCTCCAACAAACAGGCATGCCATCAAAGCAGTCGATGATTGGAGAAAGATAAACCTTGCCTGCAGGGATTGCAAATTCCGTAATATCTGTCAGCCACTTTTCATTGGGACGATTTGCATGGAAATCCCGTTTTAGAAGATTGGGGACAGCTGGCGTGATTTCTCCCTGATAGGAACTGTAGCTTGTCTTCTTTCTGTTCACTCCCTGCACTCCTACTTGCTTCATAAGACGGCGAATTACCTTTTCGGATAGCCGTCAGTCCTCTTTTTTCAGCGTAGCATAAATTCGCCGATATCCATAATAGCGATGATTCGATTCAAAAATATCCTTGATTTTCTCTTTGACATGGCAGTATTTATCCTGCTTCTTTGCGCGCTTTTGCTTGTAATAATAGCTGCTGCACGGGCAGTGTAATGCGGACAGAAGTTCCGGCAGCGAATACTTATTTTTCAGGGCATCGATAATCGCTGCCTTCTCCTGGTTCCGGAGAGCTGTCTGATCGATGCCGGGGTCTTTTTTTAATACATTGATCGTTTCCTTTAAAATATCAATCTGCATCTGCATTTCCTGCACCTGCGCTTTAAGCTCAGCAATATCCTCTGTAGCCGAGAATGTTCCGGGTACGAGTTCCTCGCGAGGATCATCTGACGGATTCATGAGTGCAACCAGTCCTCTCTGGAGATACTTTCGGCGCCAGTTATAGATGCTGGCTCTGCTGTAACCGATCTCCTCTGAAACTGATTTTACATCTTCCCCGTGTTCAAAGCAACGGTGAAGCACCTGTAGTTTTACCTCAACCGATGGATGCCGCGGATGATCTGGTGTATTTTCCCCGCGTTTGGTCGATCTGACTTTCTCTGGTTGCCCTTTCTCGGAGATCCATCGATATAGCGTTGCTCGTTCTGGGTAGCCCAGGATGCGTATTGTCTCAGTTACAGAATGGGTTTGCTCATATAATTACAGGGCGCGGACTTTCTTTTCGTATGTGAACAATATACCTATTTCCTCCTTGCGGCCTCTGCTTTGTCCAACTTTTCGTCCGCACCCCC
>NZ_QUMC01000063.1:0-1193 GCF_003481925.1 Butyricicoccus sp. OF10-2
AGTGCCGCGGAGAATTTTTTGCGAAGAAAGAATTGCTATAACTTTCGTAATTCCGGGAAAACCTTTATCTAAGAAAAAAATACAATATTAACATGAATATCATGAATATAATATTGGAGGCTGTGAATATTCCCAAATACCTCCCTCTCAGATTCCTGTTTTCTTTTGCAATATATTTGAAACTTATCAGGCTTGCCATGGATGCAATCAGAGTGCCGAGACCTCCAATATTGGTTCCGACAATTAAAGCCCGGTAATTATCTGTAAAGCCGGATAAAAGAAGCGCAGCGGGAACATTGCTCATAATCTGACTGGCAAGAACAGCAGTAAGTGTTTCCCTTCCTGCCATGATTCTTTCCAGAAAACTGCTGAATTGCGGAATCCTTCCAAGGTTGCCGATAAAAATAAATAATGCGATAAAGGTGGCAAGCAGGGAGTAATCCACCCTGCTTATATTTTCCCTGTTTCTTAGCAGCATATATATAAGAACCACTACAAGAGGAATCTGGTATGGAATGATACGTGCAACAGTGAGCAGGCAGATTGTAAATAAGATCAGGTAAGCGGCCAGGTATTCCATGTTAAGTTCTTTTCTGTCAGAGAATCCCAAAAGAGTTTTATCTTTTTCGGAACCGCATACGTGAGGTGCTTTGGCAGCGGCTGCCTGTATCCATATCAGAAGAAGGATAAGTGCTGTGGCGGAATAGGGAAGCATCAGGGTTATTAATTCTGCCGCGGACATCCCTGCTCTGGCATATAGATAAAGGTTCTGCGGATTTCCGATTGGTGTGAGCATACTTCCGAGATTAGCAGCGATTGTCTGCATGGCTACTATTTTAAGAAGCCAGTAATTGCCCAGTTCCTTTGGCAGTTTATGCACAATGATCAGTGCAAGAGGAACAAAAGTAATCAATGCCACATCATTGGTGATCACCATTGACAGGAAGAAACATAAGAGTACCAACAGCCTGATCACACCCACAGTTCCCGATGTTCCCATCAGCAATTTTTTGGCAAGTATATCAAAAACACCAACAGCCCTCAAACCAGCTACAATTGCCATCAAACAGAAGAGGAGCCCGAGAGTCCTGAAATCGATATAAGTAAAATAAGCCTTATCCGGTCTGACCCAGAACATAGAAAGAAGCGCCAGGATCACTGCAATTGACAAAACGGTTTCTTTCCTGAAAAAA
>NZ_QUMC01000064.1:0-1093 GCF_003481925.1 Butyricicoccus sp. OF10-2
TGGAATTTGGGTATCAGCTTACGCAGTATGTGAATATCAATGTCTATGTCCGCAGTCCTTCGGACGATGGATTGAAGAAAGAATTTGTCGGCTCGATTGTAGAGAATTACCTGCTCTCCGGTGCAAACGATGTTAAAGCATGGCTTCCCGAAGATTCACCGGACACTATGGTATCGCCCTACACACCGGCAACCAAAAAGGACGGCGGTTTGGTAAAACTGTCCGAGGATGGCATTTATCAAGCAGACAAGAACTTTGCCGGTGAAGATATTGAGCCGGTATCCATGATGAAGCACACGCTTATATGGGACGGCTCTCTCAATGGTATTCCGATTATCGGTCCGAACCTCGATGAAGATGTGTTTTATCTGACCGTAGAAATTGAACCGCTCGGCAGACCGGATAAGAATGTCGAGTGTACCGATGATGATAGCCACACGCACGGTCAGAACTATACTTGGCCGCAGAAGCAGGAGAACGGCAAGAAAAAGTTTGCTGTCAGTACCGAACTGCTGGTAGACTACCGTGATTATGTTGTCGGTGAAGATGGCACGGCGGCGTTCCTCATGCTGAAAGGCAGCTTGTCCGATGAAGTACGCAAGAAGCTGTACGAGCAGTTTGTCAGCGGCAGTCTGGCGTGCAATGAATTGACCGGTTTCCCCGAACTGGAAGGCTTGGTGCTGGACTACCAGAACCTTGACCCTGTAAACATGGTAACAGGTGCGTACAACTTTATGTACGAGGACTTGAAGCTGGAAGGCATTATCCCGCTGACCTTCCTTCGTGTTTACAACTCGCGCTACAACAAGGGTGCGCTGGGTGCTGGCTTTACGCACAGTTACGATTATTCGCTCATCAACGACCGAGGTATTATCCGCGTGACCATGCCTGGCGGCGAGGAGCAGATATTCCTTACGCTCCGTGGCGGCGGCTATGATTCTCTGGCAGACAGCGGCTTTGTTCTGGAAAATGAAGCAGACGGCAGCTACCGCATGACGCACGAGGACGGCGCAGCGTTCATTTTCTCGAATGACGGCAAGCTGCAAACCATCTCTAATCCCGATGGTACGCAGGTAGCACAGCTTACCTACAA
>NZ_QUMC01000065.1:0-1092 GCF_003481925.1 Butyricicoccus sp. OF10-2
TGGAATTTGGGTATCAGCTTACGCAGTATGTGAATATCAATGTCTATGTCCGCAGTCCTTCGGACGATGGATTGAAGAAAGAATTTGTCGGCTCGATTGTAGAGAATTATCTGCTCTCCGGTGCAAACGATGTTAAAGCATGGCTTCCCGAAGATTCACCGGACACTATGGTATCGCCCTACACACCGGCTACAAAAACGGACGGCGGTTTGGTAGAACTGTCCGAGGACGGCATTTATCAAGCAGACAAGAACTTTGCCGGTGAAGATATTGAGCCGGTATCCATGATGAAGCACACGCTTATATGGGATGGCTCTCTCAATGGTATTCCGATTATCGGTCCGAACCTCGATGAAGATGTATTTTATCTGACCGTAGAAATTGAACCGCTCGGCAGACCGGATAAGAATGTCGAGTGTACCGGCAGTGATGACAGCCACACGCACGGTCAGAACTATACTTGGCCGCAGAAGCAGGAGAACGGCAAGAAAAAGTTTGCGGTCAGTACCGAACTGCTGGTAGACTACCGTGATTATGTTGTCGGTGAAGATGGCACGGCAGCATTCCTCATGCTGGAAGGCAGCTTGTCCGATGAAGTACGCAAGAAGCTGTACGAGCAGTTTGTCAGCGGCAGTCTGGCGTGCAATGAATTGACCGGTTTCCCCGAACTGGAAGGCTTGGTGCTGGACTACCAGAACCTTGACCCTGTAAACATGGTAACAGGTGCATACAACTTCATGTACGAGGACTTGAAGCTGGAAGGCATTATCCCGCTGACCTTCCTTCGTGTTTACAACTCGCGCTACGACAAGGGTGCGCTGGTACTGGCTTTACGCACAGCTATGACTATTCGCTCATCAATGACCGTGGTATTATCCGTGTGACAATGCCTGGCGGTGAGGAGCAAATCTTCCTTACGCTCCGTGGCGGCGGCTATGATTCTCTGGCAGACAGCGGCTTTGTTCTGGAAGATGCGGCAGGCGGCTACCGCATGACGCACGAGGACGGCGCAGCGTTCATTTTCTCGAATGACGGCAAGCTGCAAACCATCTCTAATCCCGATGGTACGCAGGTAGCACAGCTTACCTACAA
>NZ_QUMC01000066.1:0-1014 GCF_003481925.1 Butyricicoccus sp. OF10-2
CCTTAGCAGCCTTGATTGCGTCGATCATCATCGGAACAACCTTGAACAGGTCGCCGCAGATGCCGTAGTCAGCTACGTCGAAGATCGGAGCGGAATCAGACTTGTTAACTGCTACGATGCACTCGGAATCCTGCATACCAGCCTTATGCTGGATAGCACCGGAAATGCCCAGAGCAACGTACAGCTTCGGATGTACGGTCTTGCCGGTCTGACCAACCTGGTGGTCAGCAGACAGCCAGCCGGAGTCGATAGCAGCACGGGAACCGCCAACAACGCCGCCGAACAGGCCAGCCAGCTCTTCAGCCAGCTTGATGCCGGTCTCAACGTCCTTGGAGATACCACGGCCTACAGATACAACTACCTCAGCGCCGGTCAGGTCAACCAGCTCCTTAGCTTCCTTAACAACCTCGAGAACCTTGGTCTTGATGTCAGCCTCGGACAGCTCGAAAGCTACCGGCTCAACAACTACTGCGTTAGCCTTAGCCTCGTTGTACTCGCCCTTCTTCAGTACGCCCGGACGAACGGTAGCCATCTGCGGACGGAAGCGCGGGCAGATAATGGTAGCCATCAGGTGACCGCCGAATGCCGGACGGGTCATCTTCAGGTTGCGGTCCTCGCGGTTCAGAGCATCGATCTGAGCCTGCGGCAGAGTGGAAGCCTCCTGCAGGAATGCAGCGTACTTCTCTACGTCTACGTCGAGGTGGGTGCAGTCTGCGGTCAGACCGGTGTGCAGACGAGCTGCGCAGCGCGGGCCCAGGTCACGGCCAATGTTGGTAGCGGCGATCAGCAGGATCTCCGGCTTCTTAGCCATAACGGTGTCGCACAGAACCTTTGCGTATGCATCGGTGGTGTAGGTCTCGAGCAGGTCGCTCTCGCAAACCAGAACCTTGTCAGCGCCGTAAGCGCCCAGTTCCTTTGCCATCTTCTCGCCTACGCCCTTGCCGCCAAGCAGCAGGCCGCAAACTTCAGTGCCCATGTCGTCTGCCAGCTTGCGTGCTCAGAGATCAGCTCGAG